>JBIOVC010000371.1:0-7486 GCA_044867545.1 Hyphomicrobiaceae bacterium
CCGAACTCGCCGATCGTACCTTCGAAGCGCGTCAATACCCGCGCGGTCGTCTGAGCTTGCCGATTGAGCCAGGCCAGCCGGTCGGGCACCGGGGCGAGCTGACTCTCCATGCGCCGCGTCACCGAGCAATCGATAACGCCGTTGGCGAGCGCATGGCGCTGCAGCACCGGCCAACGGTCGCGTCCGGGGAGCAGGGCGAGCGGCGGCTTGTCGCCGAGCGTGTCGAGATAGAGACAGATGGCCAGACTGTCGACATGGACGCTGCTATCGTCCGCGACCAGTGTCGGCACCTTGCTCAACGGATTGAGCTCGACAAGGGCGGGAGGCCGGCTGTGAGGGTTCGCGGAGATCAGCTCTATCTGGTCGTGAAGGCCGCGCTCCGCCGCGAGCACTCGGACCTTTCGAGCGTAAGGCGACGGGCCGACCATGAAGAGCTTCACAACTTCCCTCCCGGCAAGCGTCGCATGATTTTGATCTGTGTCTAGCCATGGTATGTCAGTATGTCAACACGGCTGCCGGACGTGAACCGACACACGAGGCTCCGCGCCGGAGCGTGCGTCACGCCACGGCACACGACTGGTCCCGACAAATTCTCGGATCGGAATTGAACTCCGCTGCCTGCGTCGCCGCAGCGATCAGGTCGGCTCGTGGCGCCCGCCGATGCCCGGCTTGCCGTGGCCGAGGCCGGACAGCTCCGGCGCGCCCGCCTCAGACCTTGGCGCTGGCAGGAGAGGCAAGGGGCGCAGGTGGACTGTCGGCCTTGTGACCGAACGCCGCCGACAGCAGCCGTGCCGCGCGCTGGGTGGCCTGGCCCTTTTCCTGCAGCGAGCTGATTGAAAGCCGCCAGATTGGACCGGAGATGCCGATCGCAGCGGTCACCTGTCCCGAGAACCCGAACACCGGCGCAGCTATGCAGCGGACCTCATGGTCGAGCTCGGCGTCGTCGTAGGCGATGCCTTGATTCCGCACGTCGGCAATCTCGAGCGCCAGCCTTTCCTGGTCGGTGATCGTATTGGCCGTGTGCGCTGCTAGCTCGGTGTGCGCCACATAGTCCTCGAGCTCGGCCGGTGGCAGGGCGGCCAGCAGAACCTTGCCGAGCGCCGTGCAATAGGCGGGCCGCGCTACCCCTGCCCGCTCGGAGACCTGCAAGGCGCCGGGCCCGGCCGACCGAGTGAGGATGATGACCTTGTCCTTGATCAGCACGGCGAGATGAGCCGTCTCGCCGGTCTCGCGGGCGAGCGCCTCGAGGAACGGTTTCCCGAGGCTCACCATCTCGTTCTCGTCGAAGGCGGTCGCAGCCAAGGCGAACAGTCGCCGGCCGACCCGGTAGCGCTTGCTATCCTTGACCTGGCGGACGTAGCCGAGCCCGGCCAGCGTGCGAACGAGATGGAAGGTCGTGCTGCTGTGGAGCCCGACGCGCTTGCTCAGTTCCGCAAGGCTAATGCCATCGCGATTGCGGGCAATCTCCTCCATGATCGCGAAGGCGCGCTCGAGCGACTGAATCCGGGTGGGCTCGGTGTCTGATCTGGCGTCGGAGGAAGAGTTCCTGGCGGCGGTGGACATAATCGCGACCTAACGGAAGAGCCAAGCCGATGCGCATGCACGACGTGCATACTTCACAATATGAAATGAATTGCCGAGCTGCATGTCAAGCTTCGGCCATTGGACTGTTTGCCGCCACACGCCAAATCCCGTTCCCCCCGGAAGCGGTGCGACGCGCAGCTTCATAGCTCGCATGAATGCGCTGAAAGTGGCGCCATTCGACAGCACCGCCTGACAAGTCGAAAACGACGGCCCACCCGGCCTCTGGCACCCGCTCCCCTGGCATCGCCGCCTCGATCTTGCGGGCAAGATCGACCAGCGACCGA
Organism: Hyphomicrobiaceae bacterium; assembly: GCA_044867545.1. Lineage (GTDB taxonomy): Bacteria > Pseudomonadota > Alphaproteobacteria > Rhizobiales > Hyphomicrobiaceae > DATLZB01. The sequence goes on from JBIOVC010000371.1 coordinate 1,869, forward strand.
TCTATTGGCTCGGGCGGCTGCATCTCGACATTGTCGCAGGCGTCACACATTCCCTTCGACCATGGCAAAGGCGGTCCTGCTATTCTTCGCCGTGAGCCATCGAACGTCAAGTCTATTGCCATTGTCGGTTCTCATGTGATGATATGAGAGTGCGCCCGATGAACACTCGATGCGCAGGCGGTTTGCTTGATTCTGCCGGAGACGAAGCATGGACCTTGGCCTGGCCGACCGCGTCGCCATCGTGAGCGGCAGCTCTCGCGGAATTGGCAAGGCGTGCGCCGAATCCCTGCTCAAGGAAGGGGCCACCGTCGTCTTGACTGGGCTCGACGAGGCGCGGCTTGCCGCGACCAGCAACGAATTGGGCAAGCAGGGCAAGGTCTTTGCCCAGAAGGCCGACCTTAGGAAGGATGCCGAGGTTCGCACCCTCGTGCACCGGGCGGCCGACAAATTCGGGCGGCTCGACATCCTGGTCAATTCCGCCGCCACCGTCATCCCGTCGGAGTTCTTCGCCATCGGCGAGGAGCAATGGTCCGACATATTCGAGGAGAAGCTCAACGGTTATGCGCGCGCACTGCGCCACGCCGTGCCGTTCATGCGGGCGCGCAAGTGGGGGCGCATCGTCAACGTATCGGGCGTCGCCGCCCGCCAGCCGCACGCGCCGGCCGTTACCGTCGGCCTCAACAACGCCGCGGTGCTCAATCTCACCAAGGCGCTGGCCAATCCGCTCGCCAAGGACGGCATCACCATCAACGCCGTTGTCCCCCACATCATCGATACCGACCGGCAGGCCGAGACCATGGCCGAATGGGCGAAGATCACCGGTCAGAGCGAAGCGGACGTGCGCAGGGAGCGGGTGGCAAAGATCCCGCTCGGCCGCATGGGAAGTCCGGCAGAGGTGGCCGATGCGGTCACTTTCTTGGCCTCGGACCGTGCAAGCTTCATCACGGGCACGGCGCTGCACGTCGATGGCGGCGTCACCATGGCAATCTAGCGGGAAGCTTCATCACTGGTGCAGCGCTGCATTTAGACGGCGCAGCCGCCACGGCCATCCAGGGAGGGTCGCAGTGAAGAGAGAGGGGGAGATCAAGAATTTCCGGCTGCTCGGCCAGGATCGATCCGCTGCCTGGGGCGGCGGCAGCATCGTCGAGGTCAAGAGGAACCACGCCTACGTCGGCGCCGTCGGCGGCGCCTGGTACACGGGGCCGGAGGGGTTCACGGTCACCGACGTCAGTGATCCGCGCAATCCGCGCAAGGTCTGGGAGTTCAAGGCGCCGCAGGGCGTCCACATGCACAAGCTGCGGATCGTCGGTGACCACTTCCTCTACGTGAACTCCGAGCGCCTGGAAGGCGACGACGGCCGCAACGCCCGCACCGGTTTCTTCATCTTCGACATCAGCAAGCCCTACGAGCCGAGGCAGGTGGGCTTCTACGACATGCCGGGCGTCGGGCCGCACCGGTTTGGCGTCGACAACAAGCGTCAGCTCGCGTTCTTCCCGAACCAGGCCGAGGGCTGGGAGGGCCGCGTCTGCTGGACCATGGACGTACGCGATCCGGTCCGGCCGAAGCTGGTCAGCATCTGGGGACTGCCGCAGCAGAAGCTCGGCAACGGCAAGGACGAGGCGCGCCACGGCGCCAAGGGCGACGGCGTTTGCTCCTTGCACGGGCCGGCGAACATTCGCGGCAACCGCATGTTCGGTGCCTTTCTCGGCGGCGGCGTCGCGGTTATCGACTGCACCGATCTCACCGACATGAAGCTCGTCGGCCACGTGAGCTGGACACCGCCGTTCTTCGGCAAGACCCACACCGCCTGGCCGCTCGGCGATCGTCCCTACTTGATCGTCACCGACGAGGCGAGCGGCAGCAAGAAGATGTGGGACAGCCAGTTCATGTGGATCGTCGACATCCGTCACGAGCAGAAACCGGTCCCCGTCGCGACCTGGTTCCCGGAACGCGAGAGGTACTTCAACCGGCCAGGCCGCTTTGGCGCGCATAACGTGCTGGAGTACATGCCGGCCGAGGGCCCGTGGAAGGACCTCGTCTTTATTACCTACTTCAACGCGGGTCTGCGCGCGGTGGACGTGAGCGACCCGCTGCGTCCGCGCGAGGTCGGCCACTACGTTCCCGCGCTCGCCGACGACCTCGAGGAAATCCAGTCGAATGACATCGGCTGCGACGAGCACGGCCGCATCTACCTGATCGATCGCTGGGGCTCGGGCATGCACATCCTGGAATACACCGGCTGACGGGCGCGAGGGAGCGCACCGATGCTTGAGGCTATCAATTCGGGACTCTTCGCCCTGTTCACGCCCCAGGCGATGCTGTTCATGGTGCTGGGCGTGCTCTACGGCCTGGTGATCGGCATCCTGCCGGGATTGGGCGGTGTCGTCGCCATGACGCTGCTGCTCCCGTTCACCTACGGACACGAGGTCGCCGCCACCCTCGCGCTGCTGCTTGGCGCGCACATTGGCACTTTGTGGGGCGACTCCGTCACCAGCATTCTCTTCAACGTGCCGGGCTCGTCCAAGAGCTTGGCGCTGATGTTCGATGGTTATCCGATGACCCAGCGCGGGGAAGGGGAACGCGCGCTCGGTGCCTCGGCGACGGCGGTGCTGCTTGGCGGCATCATCGGCGCAGTGTTTCTTGCGGCCTCCATTCCGTTTGTGCGCCCGATCATCCTGGCGCTGGGGCCGGCCGAGTACCTGATGGTCTCGCTGTGGGGCATGACGCTGATCGCAACGTTCAGCGCCGGCTCGCTGTTCAAGGGCATGGCAGCCGCCGCGCTCGGCGTGCTGATCTCCTTCATCGGCATGGACCCGGTCACGGGCACCGCCCGCTACACGTTCGATCTCCTGTTCCTGCTGGACGGCATATCGTTTCCGGTCGCCATGATCGGCTTGTTTGCCGTCGCGGAGATGATGAAGCTGCACCTGCGCGGCGACTCGATCGTCAGCCGCAAGGTGAGCACAAACAAGAGCTCCTTCGTCGACGGCATACGAGACACCTTGACCAGATGGCCGCTGGTTCTCCGCTCGAGCATCCTCGGGCTGTGGATCGGCGTGCTGCCCGGTATCGGCGGCAGTGCCGGCGGCATCGCCGCCTACGCCCAGGCCGTGCAGACCTCGAAGCACCCGGAAACATTCGGTACCGGCAACGTCGAAGGGGTGATCGCGCCCGACGCGACCCTCGGCGCCAACGAGGGCGGCGGCCTGCTGCCGACGCTCGCGTTCGGCATCCCCGGCGGGGACAGCATGGCACTCTTGCTGATCGCCTTCGTCAACATGGGGATAGCGCCCGGCCCGCAGATGCTCACCCAGAATCTCGACATCGTGTTCAGTCTGGTCTGGATCATCGTGCTGGCGAGCACATTGACCGCGCTGATCGGCATGGCGATCTCCCGTTACCTCGCCCGCATGCCGACGCTCAATCAGGACCTCATGGTGCCGCTGGTCCTGTCGGTGTGCTTCGTCGGAGCCTACGCCACACGCGGCAACCTCGGCGACCTGGTGGTCTGCGCATTCTTCGGCTGGCTCGGCTACATGATGGAGAAGTACCGCTACTCCCGGGCCAACCTGGTGATCGGCCTCGTGCTGGCGACCATGATCGAGCGCAGCCTGCACGTGTCGTTGATGCTGTACGGCCCCGACTTCATTTTCACCCGCCCGCTGACGTTGGCGCTGTTCCTGCTGGTCATGCTGACCGCTGTGTGGCCGTTCGTGCGCAGCCGCAATCGGGCGCGGGCACAGGCCGCCTTGGAACGGGGAAGCATATGAGCCGCCGCACCCAGGAGAACATCGTCGCCGCCGTCTTTCTCATCGTCTTCCTGGCGCTGCTGTTCATGACGCTCGGCTACAGCTCGCGCGCCCGCCTGGTGCCGCTCCCGATCGCCGTTCTCGGCGCCTGCCTCGCGGTCGCGCAACTGATCTGGCAGAACCTCCGCTCAGCCGACGATCTCAACATCAATGCGCTCGACTTGATCGTGAAGCGCGAGGTGATCGAGCGCGCGCCGATCGATCATGAAGCGGTCAAGGCCGAGGAGACAGCGCCGGAGGCAGCGAGCAGGCTCAGAAGCGAGCCTTGGGCGTTTGCCATGGTGGCGATGCTGCTTTCCCTCATTCTCGTGGTGGGTCCGCTGCCTGCGATATTTGCGTTCACCGCGACCTATCTCGCCCTCACCAAGCACTGCTCGATCGTCCGGGCGACCGTCTACGCGTTCCTGTGCGTAGCCGTCCTGTACGGACTGTTCGGCTACATACTGGGTGTCCAGCTTAACCGCGGGATGATTTCCGGCGTCCTTGCGGACTACGTCGACTTCTAAGAGCAAACCAAGCCACCAGGGAGGAACTGAGACATGCAGATCGGATGGAAATGGCTGACCGTAGGCGCTCTCGCCGGCGGTCTTGCACTCGGCTTCGGCGCGCCAGCCCAGGCGCAGAGCTACTACGAAGGCAAGTCGGTGCTGATGATCCTGCCGCACTCCGCCTCCGGCGGTTTCGCCAAGTACGGTCAGCTTCTGGCTCCCGCCATCGGCAAGCACCTCAAGGCGAAAGTGCGCATCGAGCATCATTCCGGTGCCGGCGGAATGGTCGGCTCCAACCTCGTCTGGCACGCCAAGCCCGACGGCCTGACGTTCGGGCTGACCAGCGGGCCGGCGCTCGTGCTGGCGCAGCTGGGCGGCGCCGAAGGCGTGCAGTTCGACGCGCTGAAATTCACCTATCTCGGCCGTGCCGCGCTCGATGATCGCGTGATCTTTGTCAGTTCCAAGTCGGCCATCAAGTCGATCGAAGACGTGAAGAAGCTTGGCCGCGAGTTCAAGGTGCCGAGCCAGGGCGTTGACGAGGACTTCTACGGCATGGCCATGCTGGCAGACGTGCTTGGATTCAAGGTGAAGTTCATCACCGGCTATGAGGGCGGCGGCGACACGACTCTGTCGGTCGTGCGCGGCGACACCGATGGCCGGCTGACCTCGTGGACCTCGGCAAACCCAATGCTGAAAGCCGGGGACATCCGCCCGATCGTCTCGATCGGCGAGGCACGTTACAAGGATCAGCCGAACGTTCCCAACGCGCTCGAGTTGGTGCAGGAGCCGGCAAAGAAGAAGGTCATCCAGGCGCTGATCAACATCCAGCGCGTGCATCGGAGCCTCTTCGGCCCCCCGGGGATCCCGCCGGCCATCGCGGCTGAGCTTCGCACCGGCATCCTGGCCGCACTGCAGGACCCGGAGGTGATCGAGGCGGCCAAGAAGGCCAACCTGCCGCTCGGCGCTCTCGACGGCGCCACGCAGCAGAAGGTCGTTGCCGAGATCTACGAGGCGAGCGGCGACATCAAGCGCATCCTCAAGACGGCGACCGACTCGATCAAGTAGAAGCCGCTCTGCAACTTCGCCACCCGCGGCGCGCAGCCGCGGGTGGCGTTCCTGCGGATGCCGACCCGAAAAGTGTACGGGATAGGGCCGCAGCGGATCGCAGGCACACCGCTCACGCTACCTCTCCGCGCGTCGCGGGCCGTCGCGTGCCGACCATGGCGAAAGCTATCGCGAGCAGCGGGCTCGCGAAATTGAACGCTGCGTAAGGCAGGTAGCTGAACGTGGCGACACCGAGCGTCGCCGCCATGTAGGCGCC
>JBIOVC010000372.1:0-2960 GCA_044867545.1 Hyphomicrobiaceae bacterium
GCGCTCGCAAACCCGAACTCGGCGACCGTGAAGGAAGGACTCGACTTCTGCAGGCCGGCAACCGCGTCGAGCAGCGGCTGCACCCGCCCGTCGGCTGTGTCCAACTTCCCCTTCATGTCAAACTCGATCAGTTGCGCACGCCGGTCCTTAGAGATCTGACCGGCAGCGCCGGTGCGCAGGTTTGTCACCTGCGACATCGTGCGCAGCTTCCCGAGCACGTTCTGCACGGTCGAGCGGAAAGCCGGGTCGGCGACGGTTCGCGTCTCCGAGCGGACGATCACGCTCTCAGCCGCGGGCGTGTGGAAGCCGGCGCTGCCAAGCAACTGCTCCGCGCGGGCCGCTTCGCCCGTGGCCTGCTCGGAGGCAGACAGTGAGTGTGTCCCGAGCGCGGTGCCAAGACCGATCGCCACGGCGACGAAGGCGACCCAGAGCGCGATCGCGGTTTTCCAGTTTTTCGCGCTCCAACGGCCGGCGCGAGCGGCAAGATTCAGTGAGCCCATCAGCCCTAACCCCCTTTTCGTATCCCTCGAAAAACGTGATCCGCAATGCCGGAGAGACGACTATAGTAACACCACCCATGAAGTCAAGTTCCGGAAACGCGTATCCTCGTTGGAGCTTGGTCACCAACCACGGCTACGTGCTCGCCTACGTCGCCGCCGACCCTGAAGCGCGCCTGAGAGACGTCGCCGAACACGTCGGGATCACAGAGCGAACGGCGGCCCAGATCGTCAACGATCTCGAGCAAGCCGGCTACCTGACCAAGACCCGCGTCGGACGTCGCAACCGCTACCAGATCGTCGGCGAGAGGAAAGTCCCGACGCCGCGACTCGCAATGATGACGACCGGGCAACTGCTCGCCCTCCTCCTGCAGGCGCTCGAGCAGCAGCCATTCGCCTAGGACCGTGCGATCGATGAACTCGAGCTCCGGCGACAACCACCACCTCTGGAGGTTCGTGACGAACCACGCCCACGTTCTAGAGGCCATCGCAACCGAACCGACCAGCCGCCTCAGAGACATCGCCGCCACCGTCGGCATCACCGAGCGAACGGCGGCACAGATCGTCGGCGACCTGGAGGAAGCCGGCTACCTCACGAAGACTCGCGAAGGACGCCGCAACGTCTACGTAGTTCACGAGGAGCTGCCGCTTCGGCACCCTCGGCACCAGCACCACACGGTCGGCGAGCTGATCCGCTTTCTGGAAGCGCCGCCCGAACCAGCCGCGCGCCGAACGACTCGTCGCCGCGTCCGCTAGGACGATTCAGGCGGGGTGACCGGCGAGCGTCCGGCCGGGCGATTGCGGATCCGTGCCTGCGAGCCACGCGGAGGCTGACGAGCACCTAACACTCCTCGCAGATTGCCTTCGCGGTGGCTAACGCTGGTCGAGATCCGAACGTCAGGTCCTGACGCGACGCGTGAGCCAGCCGACAAGCAAGCCGATTAGCAACCCGGCCTCGGGGGCGAGCGGAACGTCGGTCGTCAAGCTGAGAAGCACGCCGAGCCCCAGCCCGATCGCCGCGCCGACACCCAGAAAAATCCAGGTTCGCCCACCGTCCTTGGCGGCTCCGACGCCCATGCCGGCCATCATCATCTTCTAGAAGCAGGCGTCGAGGGCCGGTTCAGCTCAACGGGCGACCAAGGCAGGATGCAGAATGGGGCGGCCCTCCTCCACAAGGATCGGCGACGACTTGAATCCCCAGACCAGGGGGTAGATGCCAAGCGATAGCTCCCAGATGATCTCGGGGATCGTCGCGATGCCCTGCACCGGCCCGCCTGCGTCGTAGAGGTCGAACAGCACGCCGATGCCCGCAAGGGTCTGGAGCGGACCTCCGATCAGTCCCAGCATCGCCAGGCCCCGCGGCATTAGGCCGGACTTGTACATCAGGTAGCCCAGGATCAGCCCGTTCCCGATCCCGACAACGAAGCCGGGCCCGAGCTTGAACGTCCAGTCCTTGATCGCTGCGAGCGATTCGGCCAGCCCCCCGAGTGAGGCGGCATCCGCGCCGGCGTCATGCCGCAACGTCACGACTGCAAGGACGGCAAGGATGCCGACCGCGATGAAGATGCACTCCATGATGCGAGCAGCGACGTAGCTGACGGCCATGATCTCGTTCTGCCGCTTGACGATCGGGAAAATCACAATCGCCGTGCCGATGTTCGCGATGATGAGGATCAGTTCCAGCAGCGCGCCGGAGTAGATGCGGTTGTCCGCACCGGCTCCGGCGATGTAGCCCTGCGGATCGTCGAGAACCGGCTGAAAGAGAAGAAGCGCCACGATCGAGGTCGCGAAAGTGATCAGGTACAGGACCCCAAACCACAGCGAAATCCTTCTCTGTGGGCTCACGTGGACTCCTCTCGTCGGGTCACGGCGCCGCCGATCTTAGACGTCAGGGCGCGCTCGCCTACTGCCTGGCTCGGCGGCCACTCGACGCGCGGTCCGAGTTGTGCGGCTCGGGACCGGGAAGCGCTTGCCTCAGACAACGATCGCCGCGGCACGTAATTCCTGCTGCCGCGCTCGTAGCCAGAACAGACAACAGCCTATGAAGCCTTCATCGACCCCCATTCGGCTTGGCCGCAACAGCGAGGCCTCGGCCGCCTACGAGCGCAGAGCCGCTATGGCACCCAGGACGCCGAGCGAGATTTCCTCAGGCTCGGTGGCCGAGCTTCACGCTAAGGCGAATCGGCGGCACGACGCACGGCCAGACGTGCGCAAATACTTCGGACCAGCTCTGTGTGTTGACTTTGGCTAAGTCACATTCGCTTCACCGCGTCTGAAGAACGGCGAAAGCTCAGGCGAGAGCACGCTCGCCCACGCAAGCGCCATCGTTGCTCTGCCATGCTTCGATCAGACGGTTGCTTTCCGATGGAGCGGCGACCCGCGTGACCGGGAGGATCCGATGAAGGCGATCGTGCAAGAGAGGTACGGCTCAGCCGACGTTCTAGAACTCAAGGACATAGATCA
>JBIOVC010000373.1:0-14648 GCA_044867545.1 Hyphomicrobiaceae bacterium
CGTAGATCGGCGTCATGCCCATGCAGCCGAGCCCGATTGCGGGCACTTTCAATGCCTTCGCCTTACCGAGGGTTCTCGATTCCATCACGCTCAGCTCCCTGTCGCCTTCGTCCACTCCGCCCTTGCGAGCCGTCTCGAGAGACAACGTACCGCGCTGCCCGAGGATCGGGAAGTTGCTGATGCCAGGAGAGCTGGACCGGGACTACGCCGGGCCGGCGCTCACCCGCACGCCACGACCCGAGGCATTGGCGAACGGGAAGAAGTTGTCCCAGACACGGTCGAGCACGACCAGCGCCTGCTCGGTCGGCAGCACCGATAGCCTATCGCCGTTGCGCACCAGCAGGCCGAGCCGGTCGAGCTTGGCCAGCGCATCGCCGATCTCGAAATCGATATCGATGCCGAAGTTGTCCTTGAGCCACTGCTCCACCTGCCGGTCGAGCTGACCTTGGGTCGGCTGCTCACGTGCCGTCAGCAGGAAGTAATAGCCGAGAAACGCTTCCTTGCACTCCTGTTCCTCCGCTGAGCCGACGACGTAGTCGAAGATGCCCGCATTGTTGCTGACATTGCGGAAGTAGAAGTGCTCCGAGATTTGCTTCTGGTACTTGAGCGACAGCCGCTCGTACTTGAGCCGTTGTCGCATGATGAGGCCGGCGAGCGCAGCGAGCCCTGTGAGTGCCGCAAACGCCTTGACGACATCGTCGGGATGCACCGCCGCCGAGATGCCGAGATAGAACCCGATGACCAGCACCAGAACGGTGAGCGTCGGCAGCAGGTTGACGAGCAGAGGAACGCCGCCCGCCAGCGCCGGGACCGCAATCGTCAGCTTGTCGAACAAGCTCATCACCACCCTGACCTTGGGGAACAGCATCTGCAGATCGGATGGCGCGATGTTCCGGAAGTACTTGATGAGGATCGAGCCCGGCCGGAACTGGCTCTTCGCGAGACGCTTGAGGTGGCGCTTGGAGCTGATCTCGGAGGGCGACTTTATCGTCACCATCAGCACAACGTTGTCGTAGACCCACACCTCGACCAGGTTCTGTCTGATGCCAAACCACTTGCGGACGTCGACCTTGTCCCGGTGGCGGCCTCGGCGGAAGAATCGGATCTGGTGGTAGTCCTCCGTTGTCGTCTCGACCTTGACGCGCACGACCTGTGCTTCGTCCTGCGCTCGGCCGATCTCGGCGTGGTCGACCTCGGTATAGTTCGCCCCCCGCAGCACCTCCTCGAGCGACTGCGTGAACTCGGCACGCGCCGCTTCGAGCGCGGCATCGTCGAGCCGTCCATCGGGGTTGATCGCGGGGTTGAAGTAGTAGTAGTCGTCTCTGAGTTTTTCCAGCCTGTCGAAATACTCGTAGTGAAAGATCGAGCCGAGGATGCGGCAAAGCTCGCGGAAGCGATCCCGCTCCGCGTCCGCAAGCTCGGTATTGCGCATCAGGGCATCGACGACGTCCCGTTTGCGCACCGGAATGAACTGGTCGCGCTCGTTGCGCTGCGTGTCCTCGCCTCCCGCGACGCCATCAGCCATCGGCATACCCTCAATGCACGTTTCCCGCACAGGCCGCGCCATGCGCGCGATGCCGCGCGGCTGCCTCTTGCAGCCCCCAACAGAAGATGCTCAAAGCCCAGGAATAGACCACCACAATCGGCCATTGCAATGCTCGTGCGGTTGAAGCGCCTGCATGCCAGCGCCCTCTTGCGCTGGGAGAGCATGGCGCCCGCCGCACGCGGCGCCGCCCTCGTCTCGCTCGGCTCGATGACGCTGGTGGTGATGGCGACCGTTGCCAAGTTCCTCGGCGACCGCCTGCACCCCTTCGAGATCCTGCTATTCCGCTCGCTCGTCGGCTTTCTCTTCATCCTTCCCTTGTTCGTCCAAGATCCGCTCGAACCGCTCCGCACAAGGCGCTTCGGGCTTCACCTGACGCGCGGCATCATCGGATGGATCGGCAACGCCTGCCTGTTCTGGACGATCACCCACATGCTGCTGGCAGACGCGATGGCCCTGCAGTTCTCCCGGCCGCTGTTCATGATCCCATTGGCGATGATCCTTCTCGCCGAGCTGCCGGGCTGGCACCGCACCGCCGTGACCATGATCGGCTTTTTCGGCATCCTGCTGTATGCGCGGCCATTCACCGAGGGTTTCGATCCGTCCGCCGTGGTCGGCGCCGTCGGCGCATTCTTCGGGGGTGTGGTGGTGGTCTGCGTCAAGCGGCTGTCGTCGACAGAGCCGACCCGCACCATCATGTTCTACTATGCCTTCTGGACCACGGTGTTCGCGATCCTCCCGGCCGCTTGGGTGTGGGTCACGCCGACTTGGACCGAGCTTGTCTTGCTGATAGCGATCGGGTTGCTCGGTATCAGCGGCCAAGCGTGCATCACCCACGGCTTGGCGCAGGGCGAGGCGACCGCGCTCGTTCCGCTCGACTACTCGCGGATCCTGTACTCGGCGATCTTGGGCTACCTGTTGTTCGCGGAGATTCCGGGCCCGCTGAGCATCGCCGGCATGGCGCTGATCGTCGCCAGCTCGCTCTATCTCCTGCTGACCGAAAAGAGGAGGAAATGAGGAGGGCGGAAGCCGTCGGCTCCCGCCTCATCCAGTCACTCTCCGCCGAACTTGCGCTGCCACCATCCGCGCCGCGCCGGCCGCCCGTCGTCGTGGGCGGCATCGCTGTCCTGACCGCCCGGCTGCACGACGACCCGCTCAAGCACAGGCTCGCTCGCCGTCGGCGTCATCCGCGCTGCGCGGGAAGGGTGTCCCGAAGCGCTGACCGGCTGCCGCTTACCTGGCAGCTCGACATGCTCCTCGACGCTCGTGGATGCCGCGACCGCTTCGACCTCCTCGACCCGGACCGGCTGTCGTTCCTCGGCGACAAAATGCGACGCGGGCTCCGGCCTTTCTGCGGGCTCGTCGTCGGCCTCCGCCGGCTCCGCAGCATGCGCCTCCGCACTCACCGGGAAGTCGACAGCGGGCTGCGGCCCGAACCCATCGGAGCCGTGCTCGCCGCCGGACGTGCCATTTGCTGAGAGCGGTCCCCGCTCACGATTGCCCCCGCGCCCGCCACGGCGACCCCGCCGGCGCCCTCGCCGGCCGCGACGCTCCTCACGGTCCGACCGCTGCTCGCGCGCACCGCCGTCAGCATCGTCCGGGCCCCGCGCCTCATCGTCGAGACCGGACCCGTCGCCGGACGGTGCATCCGCCTCGAAATCTCCACCGGCCGACTCGACCGTCCTCAACGCCTCGCCCCCGCGCTCCGGCCGCCTGTGTCCACCCTCATGGCCCTGGCGCTCGTCGCGCCGGCCGCCGCGGCGGCGGCGGCGCCGACGGGAGGGGCGCCCTTCTGCGTCGCCCTCGGGTGTCGCCGCCTCGGCATCCTCGTCGCTTTCCTGGTCCTGGAAGCCCCAGTCCATGTTGACGGCTGCACGCTCAGCCCGGCGCTGCGGCTCCTCGACCCGGGAGGTTCGCTCGATCGAGAAGTTTGCGCCTTGCATCTTGTCGCTGGCGGAGATCGAGATCGAAACCCCGTAGCGGGCTTCCATGTCGTTGATGAACGCGCGCTTGTTGTTGAGGATGTAGAGCGCGACCGTTGCCGACGTGCTGGCGGCGAGAGATGCAGGCGGCCCCGCCATCAGCGCGTCTTCGAGCCCGCGCAGAACCGCCAGCGCTACCGACTCGGTCGAGCGGATGATGCCCGTGCCCTGGCAGTGCGGACACTGCGTCGTGGAGCCTTCGAGCACGCCCGTCCTGAGCCGCTGCCGCGACATCTCGAGCAGGCCGAAGTGGCTGATGCGCCCGACCTGGATCCGGGCGCGGTCGAACCGCAGCGCATCCTTCAGCCGCCGCTCCACGGCCCGGTTGTTGCGCTTCTCCTCCATGTCGATGAAGTCGACCACGATCAGGCCGGCGAGGTCGCGCAGCTTGAGCTGGCGTGCGATCTCGTCCGCTGCCTCGAGGTTGGTATGCAGCGCCGTCTCCTCGATCGAGAACTCGCGCGTCGCCTTGCCGGAGTTGACGTCGATCGCAACCAGCGCCTCGGTCTGGTTGATGACGAGATAGCCACCCGACTTCAGGTGGACGTAGGGCGAGAACATCGCGTTGAGCTGCCGCTCGATATGGAAGCGGCTGAACAGCGGCTCGGGCTCCTCGTAGAGGATGACGTTCTTCGCATGGCTCGGCATCAGCATGCGCATGAAGTCCTTGGCTTCCTTGTGCGCATCCCCGCCGGCGACCATGATCTCTTCCACGTCCTTGCCGTAGAGATCGCGGATCGCCCGCTTGATGAGGTCGCCCTCCTCATAGACCAGCACCGGCGCGGTCGATTGCAGCGTGACGTCGCGCACGTTCTCCCACAGCCTGAGCAGGTACTCGAAGTCGCGCTTGATCTCCGCTTTCGTCCGCGACGCTCCGGCCGTGCGGATGATAAGCCCCATGCCCTCGGGCACCTCGAGCTCGTCGGCGATCGCCTTCAGCCGCTTGCGGTCCTGCGCGTTGGTGATCTTGCGCGAGATGCCGCCGCCCCGCGCCGTGTTCGGCATCAGAACGGTGTAGCGGCCGGCGAGCGAAAGATAGGTGGTGAGCGCCGCACCCTTGGTGCCGCGTTCCTCCTTGACCACCTGCACCAGGATCACCTGGCGGCGCTTGATGACTTCTTGAATCTTGTAGCTGCGCTGGCGCCGTCGCGGGCGGCTCGGCAGCTCCTCGAGCGCATCCTCCGAGCCGACATTCTCGACCTGCTCGGGCTCCGCCCCGTTTCCGCCCTCGACGATCTCGACCTCCTGGACGCCGACATCCTCGACGAGCCCGACCGGTTGCGGCGCATCTGCGACCCCGGAAGTGGCGCCCATATCCGGCTGCGGCTCGAAACCGGCGTCCGGAACCGACGCGTCGACTGTCTCAGACGTCATCGCGGGATCCGGCTCGGCGCGCTCGGCGATGCTCCTCGCCTCGTCCTCCTCTGCCGGCACGACCTCGTCGGACGGATCGGCAGCAGCGGGCTCGGAGAGAGGCTGCCGAGCGGCCCGGTTCGCGGCGGCATCGGCGGCAGCCGTTTCCTCGGCTTCCTCGGCCGCCTCTTCGGCCGCTTCCGCCTCGATCAGCGCACGCCGGTCGGCGACCGGGATCTGATAGTAGTCGGGATGGATTTCGTTGAAGGCCAGGAAGCCGTGCCGGTTGCCGCCGTACTCGACGAACGCGGCCTGCAGCGAGGGTTCGACCCGGGTTACCTTGGCGAGATAGATGTTGCCGCGAAGCAACTTCCGCGCTGCCGATTCATAGTCGAACTCCTCGACCCGGCCCTGGCGGAGCACGACCACCCGGGTCTCCTCCGGGTGGGTGGCATCGATAAGCATCTTGTTGTGGGGGATTTTATCGTTTGACATTTCGTGTGATCCTTGGCGCGCATCCCACCCATGCCCCGGCCCGGCCGCGAAAGTGCGGCGGGGACCAAGCGAGGCGAGTGTGCGCGCGCGATTTGATTGTTGTGTGAGTGGCGGTCCGCGTCATGCGGCCGCCGGATGCATCCTGGGCCAGCCTCTCCATGGCCGGTATTGGCGGCCGACAGCCCGATGCAGGATCTGGTGATCCTGAGCGGGACTGAGCGAGAGGTGAAGTGACCTTCCGACATCATCCTGTTTCCTGCACGGCGTCCGGCATGGGGCTGTCCAGGCCGGCCGGCCGACGAAATCCCTGACAGCAGGTCGTAAAACGCCCTGCTCCACCCTCGGAGCTGACCCCTTTCCCGGTTGATCCCGAGGGGAAGGAAATTGGCTTTGATGTGCGCGCGTCGTTTCGGCCGGGGCCCTATTCTCCGCACCTCCGCAAGAGAACGGTTTCCCTGATGGCTGTGGGCGCCGCAATCACGCCGACGACTGCTTCTGCTGGCCGAGCGCCAACAAGTCGGTGAAGAGAGCTGAGGAGGCATCGGCTTCGCCGCCTGCCAAACCGTCAGCCGAACCTTCGCCAGTCCCACTCGCGGGGCTCGAGCACGAAGCGAACGATTAGTACGGGTTCCCCCGTGACAAGGCAAGAGTGTTATACAACGCTTCCGTCACCCCCCTCGCTGCCGCAGTGTTGACGGAGTCGTGCAAACAATACGTTAAGGGGGCACGAGGGCCGGCGCGGCCTTTCGGGGGCACCTGGGCGAGGGGGCGATGCGATCAGCGTTTACGGCAATCCTTCGGACAACGACGGCTGGACTGCTGTTGGCGCTTACAAGCCCCGAGGCGACCGCGCAAGGTGCCGCCCCCTCCTCGGAGGTGCGGCCAGGCGGTGCCGCCACTCGAGCTCCCTCCTCGAGCTGGACCGCCGAGGTCTCCGCCCGCCGCGCCATCGCTACCGGAACCCGGATCGAGGGCGACAATGAGCGCACCCGGTTTCATCTCGAGCTGACCCGTCCTGTGCTCGCGCAGATCTTCGTGCTTGGCGCGCCGTACCGTGTCGTCGTCGACGTTCCCGACCTTGACTTCAAGCTTGCCCAGTCCGCCGGACAGAGCGGGCACGGTCTCATCAGCGCCTATCGCTATGGACTGTTCGCCGCCGACAAGTCGCGTCTCGTCATAGACGTCACCGGCCCCGTGCTCATCGAGAACGCAGCGTTCGTTTCCGCCGGCCCCGGCAAGCCCGCACACCTGGCCTTCGATCTGGTCCGGATCGATGCCGCGCGCTTCGCCGCCCTCAAGCAGGCGAGCACACGGCCGCCTCAGGAGAGCGGCCCCGACCGCCGCCGGACCGACGCTGTCAAGGAGCCCGCCAAGCCCGCCAACAGCCGCCCGGTGATCCTGATCGATCCCGGCCACGGCGGTCCCGACCCGGGCGCTGTCGCCGCCGGCGACCTCGTCGAAAAGAACGTCGTGCTCGCCGTCGCCCGCCAGCTCAGATCGATCCTGGCTGCGAACCGGCGCTACGACGTCCGTTTGACCCGCAGCGAGGACGTCTTCGTCTCGCTCGAGGAGCGAGTGCGGCTCTCGCGCCAATATGGTGCGGACCTGTTCATTTCTCTGCACGTTGATGCGCTGGCCGAGTCCGATGCCGCCCGCAACGTGCGCGGCGCCACCATCTACACACTCTCCGAGCGCGCCTCCGACGAGACAGCCCGCCGGCTCGCCGAGAAGGAGAACGCCTCCGACCTGCTGGCCGGCCTCGAGTCGGTGCCGACGGCCGGCGAGGATCATGTGCGCAGCATCCTGATCGACCTCATCCGGCGCGAGACGTCGAACTTCTCGACCGAGTTCCGGAACCTGCTAACCGACCGCCTGCGCGGCCGGATCGCTCTGTCGCGCGATCCGCACCGCTCGGCAGCCTTCAAGGTGCTGAGACAGTCCGAGACTCCCTGCGTGCTGCTCGAGCTCGGCTACATGAGCAATGCGGAGGACCAGACGCGGCTGCGCACGCCTGAGTGGCAGCGTCAGGTGGCCCAGTCCGTGGCGGCCGCGGTCGATGCCTACTTCGCCGAGCGGCTGGCCGGGAACCAACGGTAAAAATCCTCGCTACTCGTTTGCGTTAAGGCTCGTTGACCATCGCCCTTTCGGCGACGACGTGCTGCCACATTTCATGTTAAGGTGCGCGCCGAGCACTTGCGCCTTGTCGACCGTTTCCGTTTGGTCTAGTCGGCGTCGGTATATTCCTCGAACATGGATTGAGGCCGCGAAACCGCATGCGAGCGCCCGTCCTGCCACCTGAACTCGGCCAGCGCCGAAAGCGCCCCAAGCGGAAGAGCTTTCTGCTGAGCCTGCTCGGCTTCGGCTTCGCGACCGGCGTGGTGCTGTTCCTGGCCGCCTCTGCCGCCGTCGGTTACCTGCTTTGGGACGCCTCGAGGGACCTGCCGAGCTACGAGAGCCTTGCCCGCTACGAGCCGCCGGTGATGACGCGCATCCATGCCCACGACGGCGCGCTCATCTCCGAGTATGCGCGCGAGCGGCGGATCTTCGTGCCGATCAACACCGTCCCCAAGATGGTGATCGGCGCCTTCCTGTCGGCCGAGGACAAGCGCTTCTTCGAGCACGGAGGCCTCGACTTCCTGGGCATCGCCCGCGCGGTCTGGCGAAACTTCCAGAATCCGGGACGGCGGCCGGAAGGCGCTTCCACCATCACCCAGCAGGTCGCCAAGAACTTCCTGCTATCGAACGAGCAGCGGCTCGAGCGCAAGATCAAGGAAGCGATCCTCGCCATCCGCATCGAGCGCGCCTACTCCAAGGAGAAGATCCTCGAGCTCTACCTGAACGAGATCTATCTCGGCATCGGCTCGTACGGCGTGGCGGCCGCCGCGCTCAACTACTTCAACAAGGAGCTCAAAGACCTCACCCCCGAGGAGGCGGCCTACCTCGCAGCGCTCCCGAAGGCGCCAAACAACTACCATCCCTTCCGCCGGACCAAGGATGCGATTGCCCGCCGCAACTGGATTCTCGACGAGATGGTCGACAACGGCGTGATAAGCCGAGAGGCCGCCGAGATCGCCAAGGCGAAGCCGCTGCAGGTCAACATCCGCCCGTTCGGCGCCCACATCTTCGCCGCCGAGTTCTTCGCCGAGGAGGTGAGGCGCAAGCTGCTCGCCGACTTCGGCGAGGACGGACTCTACGGCGGCGGCCTGTCGGTGCGCACCACGCTCGATCCGGACATGCAGCGCTTCGCGCGCAAGGCTTTGGGCGAGGGCCTTGTCGAGTTCGACCGCAGCCGCGGCTGGCGCGGTCCGGTGCAGAGGATCGACGCGTCGGGCGATTGGGGAGTGGCCCTCGCCGGGATCGACTCGGCGGGCGACATCTCCCCGTGGCGTCTCGGTGTCGTGCTGGAGGTGCAGAAGACCAAGATTCTGGTCGGCCTGCGCCCGAGCCGCCAACAGGACGGCGCGATCGCCAAGGAGCGCGAGGCGGTCGAGGTTCCGTTCGATGAGATGAAGTGGGCCGGCAAATTTGTTGCGACCGACAAGCCCAAGGGGGCCGCCCCGCGCCAGCCCGCCGATGTGGTGGCGGTCGGCGACGTCATCTGGGTGGCACCGAAGGACCCGGCCAATCTTGCGGGCACCTGGAGCCTGATGCAGCTGCCCGAGGTCGGCGGCGGCCTCGTCGCCATGGACCCACACACCGGCCGCGTGCTTGCGATCGCAGGCGGGTTCTCGTTCCAGATCAGCCAGTTCGACCGGGCCACCCAGGCCAAGCGTCAGCCCGGCTCCTCGTTCAAGCCGCTGGTATACAGTGCCGCCCTCGACAACGGCTACAAGCCGACGAGCATCGTGCTCGATGCACCGATCGAGATCGAGGCGGGACCAGGCCAGGACATATGGCGGCCGGAGAACTACAACCGCAGCGAGTCGCTCGGACCCGCGACCCTGCGCACCGGCATCGAGAAATCGCGCAACCAGATGACGGTGCGCCTCGCCCAGGACGTGGGCATGCCGCTGATCGTCGAATATTCGCGGCGGTTCGGCGTCTACGACGATCTATTGCCCGTGCTCGCCATGTCGCTCGGCGCGGGCGAGACCACACTGCTCAGGATGGTGACCGCATACTCCATGATCGCCAATGGCGGCCATCAGGTGCGTGCGACGTTGATCGACCGCATCCAGGACCGCTGGGGCAAGACCGTCTGGCGCCACGACGCACGCACCTGCGACGGCTGCTCGGCTCAGCGCTGGGAGAACCAGCCGGAGCCGGAGCTTGGCGACGATCGCCGGCAGGTTCTCGACCCTCATACCGCGTATCAGATGACGTCGATGCTCGAGGGTGTCGTCCAGCGCGGCACTGCGACCATCGTCAGGCAGCGGCTGCCGGGGATCCCGCTGGCCGGCAAGACCGGAACGACCAACGAGTCGAAGGACGCTTGGTTCATCGGCTTCTCGCCCGATCTGGTCGTCGGCGTCTACGTCGGCTACGACAACCCGCGGCCGATGGGCCAATCGGTCACCGGCGGCAACGTCGCGGCGCCGGTCTTCGCCAACTTCATGAAGCTCGCGCTCGCCGACCGGCGCGCCGTGCCGTTCCGCATTCCGCCCGGCATCAAGCTCGTGCGCGTGAACGGCCGGACCGGCTTGCGCAACATGCCGGGCGACTCCGATGGAATCCAGGAGGCCTTCAAGCCGAACGAGGACCCGGACGATCCGAACTCCTTCCTCGGCTACGAGATGGCGACTGAGCCTTACGGCTCGGGCCCCTCCGATGGCCGCCCGGGAGGCGCGCCGGGCCGAACGACGGTCTACTGAGCATCCCCACAGCGGTTTCACTTGGCTCGCGTATTCGCCGGGTGAGCCGCGGTAGCGTTTACAGCCGGGGTCACCGATCCTATATGGGGCAGGCTCCTTTAGCCCCCGCGCGACCATTGGAGATGTTCATGCGCGCTGAGTCCGAAAAGCTTGTCGAGGAAATCCGCGAGTCCCTGTCGCTGCTCCGGAGGCATCTTTGACTGGGATACCGCACAATCACGTCTCGACGCATTGAACCGACAGGCAGAAGACCCGAGCCTCTGGAGTGATCCCGCCCAGGCGCGCAAGATCATGCGTGCGCGCCAGAGCCTCGAGCGCAGCATCACCGCCTTCAGCCAGCTCGAGCGCGAGCTGGACGACGCCGTTACGCTGATCGAGCTGGGCGAGGCCGAGGGCGATGATGCCGCCGTCAACGAAGGTGAATCCCAGCTCAATCGTCTCTCCGAAGGCGCGCAGAAGCGCGCCGTCGAGGCGCTGCTTTCGGGCGAGGCCGACGGCAACGACGCCTATGTCGAGATCCACGCCGGCGCCGGCGGCACCGAGAGCCAGGACTGGGCCTCGATGCTGGCGCGCATGTACGTGCGCTGGGCTGAGAACCGCGGCTACCAGGTGCGCCTGCTCGATGAGAGCCCCGGCGAGGCAGCGGGCATCAAATCGGCGATCATCGAGGTCAAGGGCGAGAACGCCTACGGCTGGCTGAAGACCGAGTCGGGCGTCCACCGGCTGGTCCGCATCTCGCCCTACGACGCGAACGCCCGCCGCCACACGAGCTTCGCCTCCGTCTGGGTCTACCCGATCGTCGACGACTCGATCGAGATCGACATCAACCCGGCCGACATCGAGATCACCTTCATGCGCTCCAGCGGCGCCGGCGGCCAGCACGTCAACCGCACCGAGTCCGCCGTACGCATCCTGCACAAGCCGACCAAGATCGTTGTCTTCTCGCAGGACCAGCGCTCGCAGCACCAGAACCGCGACATCGCCTTCAAGCGGCTGAAAGCCCGCCTATATGAGCTTGAGCTGGAGAAGCGCGAGGCCAAGGCTCGGGCCGAGGCCGCATCGAAGAGCGACATCGGGTGGGGCCACCAGATCCGCTCCTACGTGCTGCAGCCTTATCAAATGGTGAAGGACCTGCGCACCGGAGTACAGAGCCCCAGCCCGGCGGCTGTCCTCGACGGGGAGCTCGATCCCTTCATCGAGGCCGCCCTTGCCCAGCGCATGAAGGGCGGTGGCCCCGAGGTGGTCGAGGACATAGACTAGACTAGCGGATCGATGTGAGCGGCCGCGCTCGGAGCACAATGAACGCGGAGATTCGAGATGGTAGTCGATGACACGAACGGCGGCCGCACGAGCCGGGACATCTGGATGCGGGGGCTGTTCATGCTCCTGTTCGCGTTCGCCTTCTGGATCGGCCAGGTGATCCTCAACCTGATCGCGCTGGTGCAGTTCGTCTGGCTGCTGGTCACCAAGGAGCCGAACGGCTTCCTCCTCGGCTTCGGCAACTCGCTCGCCGCTTGGTTCTCCGAGATCGCCCGGTTCCAGAGTTGTGCAACCGACGAGAAGCCGTTTCCTTGGAGGAGCTGGCCGAGCTCGGACTGAGGCGGCTCTGCGATTTTCCCCGGCACACTCCTCGATATTCCCGGCATCATCGCCCGAGCTGTTGGGAGAGCCGAATTGCCCGTTCGCATCGAAAGGCTGACCGGACCGGCGCTACCCGGAGTGCTCGACGAGGTCGCGCGACTGCGCATCGCCGTGTTCCGCGAATGGCCCTACCTCTACGACGGCACGCTGGCCTACGAGCAGGACTATCTCGCCCATTTCGCCGGCGCGGAGGACGCTGTGATCGTCGCCGCCTACGACGGCGACGCGGTCGTAGGCGCCGCCACGGCCGCCCCGCTCGCCGGTCACACTGAGGAGTTCGTGCCGCTGTTCGCCGCGCGCGGGCTCAACCCGGTTGAGGTTTTCTATTTCGGTGAGTCGGTCCTGCTCCCTGCCTATCGCGGCCGGGGCCTTGGTCACGCCTTCTTCGACCATCGCGAGGCCCACGCCCGCGCGGCGCACAGCGCGAGCGGCGGCCCATACACCCGCGCCTCCTTCTGCGCGGTGGTGCGGGCTGCCGACGACCACAGGCGGCCCGCCGACTATCGCCCGCTCGATCCCTTCTGGACGAAGCGCGGCTACGCGCAGGTGCCAGGTCTCGTCGGCTCTTACCGCTGGCGGGAGATCGACGCCTCCGAGGAAACCGAGAACGCCATGCAATTTTGGATGAAGGCGCTGTAGATGGCAGCTCCCGACCGCATCAAGGTTGCAGCGGCACAGTACCCGCTCGACCCGCTGCCCGACCGCACGGCGTGGCGCGAGAAGGCGGAACGCTGGGTGAAGGAGGGCGCGGCGACCGGCGCGGGTCTGCTTGTATTCCCCGAGTACGGGACGATGGAGTTTGCCGCGACCTTCGGACCGGCCGTCGCCGGCGATCTTGCCGCATCGATGGCCGCCGTCGCCGACGCCATGCTGGAGATTCATGCCCAATTTGCCGAGCTGGCCCGGCGCAATCGAGTCCACATCCTGACGCCGAGCGGCCCCACTCGTAGCGGCGCCCACTTCGTCAATGCCGCCGCCCTCGTCACGCCAACCGGCGGGATCGGCGTGCAGCAAAAGCTCATCATGACGCCGTTCGAGCGGCAATGGGGCATCACGCCCGGCGGCCCGCTCCGCACCTTCGATACCGCCCTCGGGCGCATCGGCATCGCCATCTGCTACGACAGCGAGTTCCCGCTTCTCGTCCGCGCACAAGCCGAGGCAGGCGCCGAGCTGATCCTGATCCCAGCGTGCACAGAGCAGTCCTCGGGCTATGCCCGCGTGCGCGCCGCGGCCCAGGCCCGCGCGCTCGAAAGCCAGATAGCGACCGTCGTCGCGCCGACCGTCGGGGACGCACCGTGGTCGCCGGCTGTCGATCTGAACACCGGCCGGGCCGGCATCTACGTTCCGCCCGACCCGGCGACCGCAATGAGCGGCGTGCTGGCCGAAGGCGAGCTCGACCGCCCCGGCTGGATCGTCGCCGATATCGATTTCGCCGCACTGCGCCGCATCCGAGAGAACGGCGAGACCAGGAACAGGGCGGACTGGACCTCGCAGCCGGGCTCGGCTCCCCTGGCAGCCCACGCGGAAGTCGTCACGCTGTAATGAGAGGGCAAGCTGGCTGCGTCGGCCGCTACTTCAGCGACGCAAGCTGGCTGCAATCGCCGCTACTTCAGCGACCACACCACGTGCACGCGGGCTTCCAGCATCTGCGTGCCCGCCTCGATCGGCACCGCTTCCGCGGCGAGCGCACTGCGCGCCATCGGCATCGGACGCGGCCCGACGTACTGCACGTCTTCCGAGATCGAGATCACCGGACCGACCTCGGCGCCCGCACCGGCGGCATAGAGCCTTGCGCGCCTGAGCGCGTTCTCCATCGCGAGCTTGCGCGCCTCGTCCTTGAGCGTCTCGGCCTTGCTCACATCGAACTGGATGCCGCCCATCTGGTTGGCGCCGAGCGTCACCGCCTGATCGAGAACCTCGCCGAGCTTGGTGAGATCGCGCGCCGTGATGCGGACCTGGTTGACGACGCGGTAGCCGGCGATCGTTGCCGGCCGGCCGTCCTTGAACTGCTGATACCGCGGCTCGACATTGATCGAGGTGGTCTGGATGTCCTTTGCGGCGACCCCCTTCTCCTTGAGGCCATCGATCAGTTTCTTCATT
The DNA here is from genome assembly GCA_044867545.1 of Hyphomicrobiaceae bacterium. Taxonomy (GTDB): domain Bacteria; phylum Pseudomonadota; class Alphaproteobacteria; order Rhizobiales; family Hyphomicrobiaceae; genus DATLZB01. Next base: position 13,926 of record JBIOVC010000373.1, read on the forward strand.
GTCGCGGTGTTGCGATTGAGCGCATCCCGCGCCGTCTCCGCCTCGCTGACGACCCCGGTCGAGACGTAGGCCATGTCGGGATCCGCGGCGACGGACCCGGTGGCGGAGACCGTCACCGAGCGGTCGGGACGGCGATCTTGGGCTTCCGACATGTCACTCACCAACACGAGACCTGCGAGAAGACTTAGCACGAATGCGCTGTATGCGAACCTTGGGGCTGACATCTTAGGATCGTTTCATCTATTCGGCCTGCCGAATGAATAGTCTGCAATTGCGTCGAAACATGGCACGCCGGCCCACGCTTCGTGGCAATCGCGAACTCTGTTATAGACCCGGCTTGCCCAGCGTACGAGCGTTCGGGCCCGTAGCTCAATGGTTAGAGCCGGCGGCTCATAACCGCTTGGTTGGAGGTTCGAATCCTCCCGGGCCCACCACACAGTCTCACATTCCTGCGGTGCTTAGTCCGCTTGGGGGGAATTGGCAGGTTTCCGGGCCAACTTGCGGCTATTTCGACATGTCGCTTGGCGCTGAACACAGCCACAAATATGAGTATTCGCCGATTCTTCGGAATGTGCTCAGTTGAGCGAATTTGCGGCCAAGTGGCGAATTTGGACGCGCCTCCCGATTAAAGTTGACGAGAGGAGGAAGGGCTCATCGTCTGGTGTTCTGTGATGATCCACTTAACCATAAACCCTCATATCCACAAAGCCATACGCCCATTTA
>JBIOVC010000374.1:0-5996 GCA_044867545.1 Hyphomicrobiaceae bacterium
TGCACCCGGCTTTTCTACCATCCTCGCCGCCGCGCCGCGGCTCACTCGCCACTTGCGCGAGCCCCCGCGACGCCGACAGTATCAGGCCGTCAGATGCCTAAGTTAGCGCCAATGGGGTCTGACCCCGGGTCTGACCTCGGCCATGAAGTCAGATGCCTGGCTCGCCGCCCGACACGCTGCCGAGACTGGGGCAGACGCCGCGGCGGGACGCCGGTGCGCCGGGCAGCCAGCCGCCGTTGCGATCGAGCCAATCGGCCAAGTGCCGGGTAGCGTCGTCGAAATTCCTGAACGAGGCGTGTGCGAGCCCCCGGGCGCGGCAGAACTCGGCTAACGCTCCCTTGGCGATGACGAAGCGGGCCCGCACCGCCATGCAGAAGTCGGAGCGGCCGTCGCCGACGACGACGCACGGGCCTCCGTTGAGGGCACCGTGGGCGCACTTGCAGTTGGCCGCGTCGGAGCGGCAGTCGCGGCGGGCGTGCGGCAGGGCGAGGCGCCAGCGGTTGGCGCCCTGCCATTCCAGCGTGTTGGCAAAGAACGGGACCGAGACGCCGGCGCGCGCCAGCACGGCGCGCACGACCCGGTCGAAGCCGTCCGAGACGATCGCGATGTCGACGCCGCGCCGGCGGCAGAGGCTGACGAAACCGTGAAACCCCGGATCGATCCGGATCGTGCCGATCTCCGCGTCGAGCCGGTCGGGCGTGGCCCGCAGCATGACCGCCTGCCGCTGCATGCATTCCCGTGATGTCATCCGTCCGGCCTGCCACTCCGCCTCGACGACGCGCCACTCGGGGGCCGCGAAGCGGTCGAGCAGGCGATCGGTCGGATCGTCGGGGGCGACAGTGCCGTCGAAATCGATAAGCGCGGCAAGGTGGGCGGCGGGTGCTGGATGCGGCGGGCGCCCTGCGGAACGGTGGCTGGCTGACATGGCTCCGATAAGGGGCTCCGATAAGGGGCTCCGATTTGGCTCTCGCGGCGCAGGCAGCCGGCTCGATTCTCTGGTCAAGATGCTGCGCCGCCCGGGCGTACCCCTTCACGAGCTGGCGCCCTTTCTGGAACCAGCATGGCAGCCGCACAGCTCGCCGGCACTCGGGGAAAACCAGCAGAGGGCTAATGGACTGTCCGATGCAGCGCCGCCGCCTTGCGCGATGGTGAACGCGCCGTCAGCGTTAACGCCTTGGCGGTCCCGAGCGACGGGTCTGGGCGCCGGCGCTCCGTACAGGATGAGACTGCGAACACCTATGTCGTTGCGATCGCTATAAATTTCGACCGGCATCAGTGCCGAACAAAACTTCGGCGCTCAGCTACCACAGCGACAGCTTGGCATTGTTCGATATATAATGACGCATTAATTCGCTGATATGATATCAAGAAACATATCATAACTTGACGATCTCGGAAAATTGATGTATCTTTCTGCATCAAAGATGCAGAAAGATACATCATGAACTACTCAACCCAGTCCATCGCTGAGGCCCTTAAGGCCGCGCGGACCCGCAAGGGCCTGAGCCAGAGGGCGCTCGGTGCCCTCTCGGGGGTGCCGCAGGCACACATCTCCAAGATCGAGCAGAACGCGGTTGATCTGCGACTGACGAGCTTGCTTGCCATTGCTCATGCCTTGGGCCTCGAGCTCGTCCTCGTGCCCAAGAAGGCGGTCCCGGCTGTGCAATCGATCGCACGGACCACGACGGCGGGGCCGCCACCGGCAATAAGCAAAGAATGGGCCCGCACGCTCCAGGCAGCGCAACGCATCCAGGAGTCCTTTAAGACGCCTGAGATGGAAAAGCTGCAAGAGCAGCTTACCGACATATCACGGGCGATCTCCGCCAGAACCGAGCCCGAAACACTCAGAACGCTGCGGAAAGCTATCGAAAGCATCAATGCGACCACAGGAAGCAAAGCGGTCCAGGACGCCATCAAACAAGCGGCCCACATTCGAAACGCGATCGTTCATAACGTGGACCTGAATGCGATCGCGCCTTCGCGCCCCGCCTACCGCCTCGACGAGGACGACGATGCCTGACGTCTCCGTCCTCGAAGTCCTGCTTTACGGGGAGCCGATCGGGACGCTCACGCGCGTCGGCGGCGACCGCACGCTCTTTGCCTTCAGTGATGCCTATGTCGCCGACGAGCAGCGGCGGACCCTCAGCCTAAGCTTCAAGGACGAGACAGGTAGCCTCATCACCGAGCTCCGCCCCGTAACGAGCAAGGTGATGCCCTTCTTCTCGAACCTTCTCCCCGAAGGTCCGCTCAGGAAGTACCTCGCCGAGCGCGCGGGCGTGAATGAGAAGCGCGAGTTCTTCCTGCTTTGGGTCTTGGGTCGCGATCTGCCCGGCGCGGTCACCATCCGGCCGGCTGATGGTGAGGCCTGGCCTGCCGATGCGAACCACGGGGCCGACGAAGAGAAGAAGGCGCACAAGGCCAACGCACTGCACTTCTCGCTTGCCGGTGTCCAGCTTAAATTCTCGGCCACCAAGGACAAGAAGGGCGGACTGACGGTACCAGCCTCCGGTGCGGGCGGCTCCTATATCGTCAAGCTTCCCTCAGACACCCATCAGGGTGTCCCTGAGAACGAATTCTCGATGATGACACTCGCGAAGCTGGTAGGTATCGAGGTGCCGCTCATCGATCTCGTGGATGTCACCAGCATCGAGAACATCCCTGGCGGGATCGACAAGCTGGGCCCGAAGGCCTTCGTGATCGAGCGCTTCGACCGCTTGCCCGACGGCGGACTCATCCACATCGAGGATTTTGCGCAAGTGTTTGGCGTCTTTGCCGACGACAAGTACAAGACCGCAAATATGCGGAACATCGCCAAGGTTCTCGCCGCCGAGTCCGATCAAGACGATATCGCCGAGCTCGTGCGCCGCATGACGTTCAGCACCCTTATCGGCAACGGGGACATGCACCTCAAGAATTGGTCTCTGATCTATCCCGACCGGACTAACGCAGCTCTTGCTCCCGCCTACGACTTCGTCTCAACCATACCCTACATCAAGAACGAAGCCGCTGCGCTCAAGGTGAGCCGCAACAAGGCCTTCGACACCTTCTCCGAAGACGAGCTCAAGCACTTTGCCGGCAAAGCCGCGCTGCCCGAAAAGCTCGTGCTCGATACCGCCCGTGACACTGTCGAAAGGTTCCGCGAGGTTTGGGGCAAGGAGAAGGCGAATCTTCCGATGGCCAAGGCGGTAACCGAGGCGATCGACGCACATCTTCCGAAAGTGCCGATTGCCAACCCCAGCACCAAGACCCGATAGCCGCATGCCCCGACTTATCGACCGTGTGGGGTAGGTGGGCGATCGCGAGATCCGCTTCGTCGGGCCGCAAGGGCGTTCCGGAAAGGGCCGTTCTGGCCAATGGCGCCCCCGTTCCCGGGGTTCGCAGTTTTGCGCCCAAATGGTGCACCGTTCGGTTTGCGCGCCGCACAATGTTAGCGGCTGCAGCAACGCCGCGATGGCGCGAGGGCCACACCGCAGACAATCCCGCGTGAGAATCCACCTTTCGTACCTTCGTACAAGTTGGGTTGGTGCGGGCTGTCCGATAGAATATGAGACGATAGCAACGAAACGGTGCAAGGACCGGTCGTGTAATGCAGCCGAGTGAGGTCGGGGCCGGGCGCCGGGGGCGAACGGCCCCCACGGAGATTGCCGACCCGAGCTTTTTCCATAAGGTCGTGGACTGCCAGTGGGCGTGCCCGAGCCACACGCCGGTTCCCGAGTATATCCGCCTGATCGCCCAGGGCCGCTATGCCGCGGCCTATATGCTCAACTGGGAGAGCAACGTCTTCCCGGCCATCCTGGGGCGAGTCTGCGACCGGCCGTGCGAGCCCGCCTGCCGGCGCGGGCGCGTCGAGGAGAAGCCGGTTGCCATCTGCCGGCTGAAACGTGTGGCCGCCGACTACAAGGGCGAGGTCGACGCCTTCATGCCGGAGATCCCGGCCGAGAAGAACGGCAAGCGCATCGCGCTGATCGGCGCCGGCCCCGCCTCGCTGACGGTGGCGCGCGATCTCATGCCGCTGGGCTACAGCTGCGTGCTGTTCGAGAAGGACGCCAAGCCCGGCGGGCTGATGCGGTCGAATATTCCCTCCTTCCGCCTGCCCGAGAGCGTGCTGGACGAGGAGGTGGAGCGCGTGCTGGGCTTCGGCATCGAGGCGCGCTTCGGGCATGAGATCGGGAGCCTCGCGGCGCTGCTTGCCGAGGGGTTTGACGCGGTCTTCATCGGCACCGGCGCGCCCAAGGGCAAAGACCTCGACATCCCGGGCCGCCGGGAGAGCGCTGCCAATGTCCACATCGGCATCGACTGGCTCACTTCGGTGGCCTTCGGCCATGTCAGTCGCATCGGCCGGCGCGTGGTGGTGATCGGCGGCGGCAACACCGCCATGGATTGCTGCCGAACCAGCCTGCGCCTCGGCAGCACCGAGGTGACGGTGACGGTACGCTCGCCGCGGCGGGTGATGAAGGCCTCGCCCTGGGAGATCGAGGACGCCGAGCACGAGGGCATCCCGATCCTGGACAATCATGCTCCGACGGCGTTTCTGATCGAGAAGGGGCGGCTCGTCGGCGTCCGGTTCCAGAAGATGACGGAGGTCGGCATCGACACCAGTGGCCGGCCGCGGCTGGAGCCCTCCGGCGAGGAGGTGGTGTTGGAGTGCGACGACGTGCTGATGGCCATCGGCCAGGAGAACAGCTTTCCCTGGATCGAGCGCGACATCGGCCTCGAGTTCGACAAATGGGGCATGCCCAAGGTCGACAAAGTGACGATGATGTCGACCAGGCCCGGCGTGCTCTTCGGCGGCGATGCCGCCTGGGGGCCGGAGAACATCATCAAGGCGGTGGCGCACGGCCACCAGGCCGCCATCTCCATCGACCGCTACTGCCGGGGCGAGAGCCTGACCGAGCGGCCGGGGCCCGGCGTCACCCTCATCAGCCAGAAGATGGGTATCCACGAGTGGTCGTATAAGAACGCTTATGCGCCGCTGCAGCGGACGGCCATGCCGCACGCCGACAAGGCCAAGGCGCTGCGCGACCTCAAGGTGGAGGTGGAGCTGGGCTTCGACGACAAGCTCGCCGCCAAGGAGGTGGAGCGCTGTCTCAACTGCGACGTGCAGACAGTGTTCACGGCGCCCCTGTGCATCGAGTGCGACGCCTGCATGGACATCTGCCCGGTCGACTGCATCAACTTCATCTTCAACGACGACGAGGCGGCCCTGCGCCAGCAGCTGCGCGTGCCGGCACGCAACACGGCGCAGGACATCTACGTCTCCGACACGTTGAAGACCGGCCGCATCATGGCCAAGGACGAGGACGTGTGCCTGCACTGCGGGCTGTGCGCCGAGCGCTGCCCGACGGGAGCGTGGGACATGCAGAAGTTCATGTACGTGGAAGCGCAGGCCTCCCAGGCTTGCCTGACGCACCACAATGCTTATCTGCGGTAAATACGGGGTCAGACCCCGCGCGCACGCGGGTCGTTATCGATCGAGAGCGCGGTGGCGCGGGGTCTGACCCCTTACTACGAGGCAACTCCTGACATGAGCGGCATCAACGACTGTGTGGTGAAGTTCGCCACCGTCAACGGCTCGGGCTCGGCCAGCGCCAACGGCATCTTTGCCAAGACGCTGTTCCGTATGGGCATCCCCGTCAGCCCGAAGAACATCTTCCCCTCCAACATCCAGGGCCTGCCCACCTGGTACGAGGTGAGGGTGTCGGAGGCGGGCTATCTCGCCCGCCGCGACGGCATCGACCTGATGGTCGCCATGAACCCGCAGTCCTACCAGGAGGACCTGGGCGAGATCGTGCCCGGCGGCTGGCTGCTCTACGATTCCACGCTGCCGCGGGTCTGGCCGCGCGACGACATCAAGGTGCTGGGCATCCCCATCGCCCAGAAGTGCGCCAAGAAGTGGAACGACCCGCGCCAGCGCCAGCTGTTCAAGAACATGGTCTACGTCGGGGCGCTCACCGCGCTGCTCGACATCGACCTCGAGGTGCTGCGCGGCACCGTGG
>JBIOVC010000375.1:0-13863 GCA_044867545.1 Hyphomicrobiaceae bacterium
TCTCGTAGGTCTCGGTCAGCCCCGGCCCGAGCCAGCCGACCGGGCGCTTGCCGGTGAATTTCTCGATCGTGTCGAGCGAGCGGTGGATCATGGCGCGCTGGTCCTCGACCTTGTGGATCGGCATCTGGTCCCAGACGTGGCCCATGAACTCCCAGCCCGCAGCCCGCGCCTCCGCGGCAACGCGCTCGTAGTCCTCGCAGACACGCGCATTGATGGCGACGGTTGGGCGGATGCCGAGCCGCCGATAGAGGTCGAAGAAGCGCCATACGCCGACCCGCATGCCGTACTCATGCCAGCTCCAGTTCACCACGTCCGGCAGGAGAGACTGCCCGGTCGGCGGCGACAGCACCTGCCGCGCCATCGGGCGGGAGATGTCCCATACCTCCAGGTTGACGATGGTCCAAATGACGATCCGGCCATCGCCCGGCAGCCGCAACGGCGGACGATCGACGATCGCCGAGAACTTGGCGCGCTCGTGCGGCTTCATTGGCCTTTTTCCTCCCAGTGCAGCGATCGTCAAATATTGCAGTGGTGGCGTCAAGGGCGAGCCGCGCTTGACGGCCCGCCCCACGACCGTCTAGCGCTGTGATGCCAGTCCGGATCGAGCGCCCATCAAAGAGGCGCGCACCGGTGGCGGGAGGAAAGGGTGAAGCCGTCCAACTTCGCCTATGAGCGTGCGAGGAGCGTCGCGCACGCCCTGGAACGGTTGCAGGAGCTCAAAGACAAGGCGAAGCTGCTCGCCGGCGGCCAGAGCCTGGTTCCGATGCTCAACCTGCGCCTGCAATCGCCCGAGGTCGTCCTCGATATCAGCCGGCTCAGCGAGCTGCGCGGCGTTAAGGTCGAGGGCAGGACAGTCCGCATCGGTGCGATGACGCGCCATGCCGATCTCATCGCCTCCGAGCCGCTGGCCCGCGCCTGCCCGATGCTGCCGGCCGCCGCGGCACACATCGCGCATCCAGCCATCCGCAACCGCGGCACCATCGGCGGCAGCCTCGCCTTGGGTGATCCCGCCGCGGAGCTGCCGGCCTGTGCGGTCGCGCTGGACGCCACCATCATTGCCGCAAGCGTCTCCGGCGAGCGCAGACTCCCGGCGCGGAGCTTCTACACCGGCCTCTATGGCACGATGCTCGCCGCGAGCGAGATGATCGTCGCGGTCGAGATCCCCTGCCTGCAGGAAGGCGAGCGCGATTGCGTCATCAAGCTCGCCCGGCGCGAAGGCGACTATGCGATGATCGGGCTCGCCGCGCGCGGCTCCCTCGGCCCAAGTGGTCTCAAGTCGCTCGCCCTCGCCTATTTCGCAGCGGCCGACACGCCCGTGCTTGCATTGAACGCCGCAGCCGCACTCACCGGCCGGCACCTCGACGATACGGCAATCGCAGCCGCGGTCGCGGCGCTCGCCTCCGACCTTCCCGACTACGCGGATTTGAACGCCACCGCGGCGACCCGCCGTCACCTCGCCGGCGTGCTGCTCCGGCGCGCCATCCGGCGACTCACCTGACTCCCTCTCCACACACGGCGGGGAGAGGGTAGGGGTGAGGGGCAGGTGCCCCGCCACGTTGGAGCAAGCTCATGCCCCTCCCCCGCGTGGGCCTCAGGTCCCCAGATAGTACCGCTTGATGGTCTCGTTGTTGGCGAGGTCGGCCGCCGTCTTGCCCTCGAACTCGATCTCGCCGTGCACGATGACGTACCCGCGGTCGGCGATCTTGATCGCCTGGTTGAAGTTCTGCTCGGCCATCAGCACGGTCAGGTTGCGCTTCTCCTTCAGCTCCTTGATCTTGGCAATCATCCGGCTGACCAGGATGGGCGCAAGCCCGACGGAAGGCTCGTCGACCAGGAGAAGCTTCGGCTCCGACATCAGCGCGCGCGCCACCGCCACCATCTGCTGCTCCCCCCCGCTCATCGAGCCGGCCAACTGTTTGCGCCGCTGGGCGAGCACCGGGAACGTGGCGAAAACGAAATCGAGATTGCCGGCGATATTGCGCCGCGCCGCCTTGCGGTAGGCGCCGAGCATGAGGTTCTCCTCCACCGTCAAGGCCGAAAACAGGCGCCGTCCCTCCGGCACGAGGGCGACGCCGAGGCCTACGATTTCCTCCGGTGCGCGGCCGACGAGATCGATCTCCGCGCCATCGGCCTTGAGCACAATCCTGCCGGCCGTCGGCTCCACGAGGCCGGCGATGCACTTGATCAGCGTGCTCTTGCCGTTGCCGTTCGAGCCGAGCAGCACCACGGTCTCGCCGTCGGTGACCGTGATCGAGACACCGTGCAGCACACGCACCGCGCCATAGCCGGCCTCGATGCCGCTGATCTCGATGCTACACGCCAAGGTAGGCCTTCTCCACTTCGGGACTCTTCACGATCTGATCGGGCGTGCCCTCGGCAATCTTGCGACCGGCATCGAGGACGACAATGCGCTCCGAGAAGCGCAGCACCGCCCGCATGATGTGCTCGATCATGATGACGGCAACGCCGCGCGCGTTGAGCTTGAAAAGGATATCCAGGATCTCGTCGACCTCGGAGCTCGACAGGCCGGCCATGGCTTCATCGGAAATGAGCAACCTCGGCTTGGCGGCGAGCGCACGGGCCAGCTCCAGCTTGCGCATGTCGACCTGGGTCAGTCGCCCCGAGTTGTGGTTGGCGCGGTCGCGAAAGCCGACGAGATCGAGGATGTCCCGCGCCTCCGCCTCGGGGTCGCCGCCCTGGTCGCCCGGCGCGATGGCATACTCCATCGGAACCATCAGGTTCTGCAGGACCGTCATGGACCGGAACGGCCGCGGTATCTGGAAGCTGCGCACGATGCCCTGCCGTGTGCGGCGGTGGGCGGCGAGCTTAGTGATGTCGACGCCCTTGAAGGTGACCGTCCCCTGGTCGCAAAAAAATGCGCCCGAGATGCAGTTGATGAGCGTCGTCTTGCCGGAGCCGTTCGGGCCGATGAGCCCGAGACGCTCGCCTTCGCCGAGCTGAAGGTCGACCGCATCGAGCGCGACGAAGCCGCCGAAGCGCTTGGTCAGGCAGTCGACGCTCAGAATGCGCTCAGCCATGACGCTTCGCCCTCGTGCGCATGTCGTTGATGAGGCCCACGATTCCGCGCGGCGCCAGAACGACGAAAGCGACCAGGACGACCCCAACCAGGAAGACGTTGAGCTCGGAGGAGATGGTGACCGAGAGGATCTCCTGGGCAGTTCCGAGCATCAGGGCGCCGATCACCGGCCCGAACCAGTAGGCGGTGCCACCGATCATCGGCATGGCGATGGAGTTGACGGCGATCACCAGCGAAAATGCCGACTGCGGATCGACGAAGGTCACGTAGAACGGGTAGGGCGCACCGGCCACGCCCATCAGGGCCCCCATGACGGTGGTCGAAATCAGCTTGAGGCGCAGCGTCGGCACGCCCATGCATTCGGCCGCCACCTCGTCGTCGCGGACGGCTGCGAGCCCGCGACCGAATTTGGAGTTGGCGATATAGCGCGAGATTGCGATGGCCATCAGCGCCAGCAGCAGCATCGTCAGGAACAGGAACTTGACGTAGCTCGAGAAATAGGGCGGCGGCGCGGGCGTCAGGATATAGGCGCCCCTTGCCCCGCCGACGTATCCCCAGTTGCTTATGAACGTCTGAAAGACGATCGCAAGCGCAAGGGTGGCGATCGCGAAATAGACGCCTCGGAGTCGCAGCGTCAGGTAGCCGGTGCCGAGCCCGACCAGACCGCAAACGGTCGCGCCCGCGGCGATGTAGACGATGAGCGGGACCTGGACCCCCAAGCTCTGGAAGTACTTGTGGAGCGCGATCGTCGTGTAGGCGGCGATGGCGAAGAATCCGGCGCTGCCGAAGTTCACATAGCCGGTGAAGCCGCCGAGGATGGTCCAGGCGATCGCCATGATCATCGATTGCAGGATCACGTAGCCGGCGAAGAAATAGTACTCGTTGTTGGTGAGAGCCACGAATGCAAGGCCGCCGAGCAGCAAGCCAAGCATGAGGCCCCAAAACTCCACAGGCTTCATGACGGTCTGCCCAGGATGCCCGAGGGGCGGACCGCGAGTGTCAACAATAGAATGCCGAACGCCACGGCCGGTGCCCAGGAAGGTCCCGCGAAGGTCTGCACGAAGCTTTCGGCAATGCCGAGAATGAAGGCGGCAATCACCGTGCCGGTTATGCTGCCCATGCCGCCCAGCACGACGATAGCGAAGGCGCGGCCGATGTACTCGCGATTGATCGACGGCTCGACCGGGCCGATGATGATGAGCAGCGCGCCGGCGACGGACGCCGTAGCGAGCGCCAGCCCGAAGGCGATCTGCTTGATCTTGACCGGGTCGGCTCCCATCAGTTGCAGCGCCTGGCGATCCTGCGAGACGGCGAGTATGGCGCGGCCTGTGAACGTCTTCGACAGATAGAGATAGATGCAGGCCGTCATCGCCATCGACACGACGAAGGGCACCGCCATGCGCAACGGGAAATCGATGACGCCGAGCTTCCAGTTGGCGCCGATGTAGGATGCGGGAACCAGCCGGTAGTCGACGCCGTAGATGAGAATGAGGGTCACCTCGATGATGAACATAAGGCCGAAGAAGAAGGCGAGCCCGCTGAGCGATTCCTGGCCGGTGCGCTCAAAGCTCGCGTAGTAGATGCGGTAGACCAGCATCCCGGCGAGGAAGAAGGCCGGCGCACAGACGATACCCGTGAGCACGGGGTCGAAGCCATAAAGGGCGCCGAAAAGATAGGCGAAGTAGGCACCGATGATGACGAAGGCCGGGTGAGCGATATTGACGATGTCGAGCTGCCCGAAGGCGATCGACAGGCCGAGCGCCACGGCCGTGTAGAAGCCCCCGAGCAGCAGGCCCGAGACGACGGCGTTCAGGAACAGTCCTGGATCGGTGATCACGGTCGTCGCGGCGCCCGTTGCGCGGTCGGTCAGTCAGCGGCGATGATACCTACTGCCTGTAAGGGAATTGCAGCTCGCCCGATTTGACCGAAGCCGGATAGAGCACGACCCGGCTGCCCGCCTTCCTGAACTGCTCGAGGTCGTCGGCCTTGAGGTCGCGGAACTGCACCATCAGCGCGCGCGTCTTTTCCCATTCGCCGTTCTTGCCGAACTTCACCGGCCCGACGATCGTCTCGTACGTCGTCTTGCGCATGTGCTCGGCGAGCTTGCCCTGATCGAGGCTCTTGGTGGCCTCGACGGCCTGGCCAAGCACCTGCAAATAGGCATACGCGAACGGCGGCAGGTAATGGCCGAGCGGATCGACTCCCGCCGGCCCGGCCTTGTCCTGGTACTTCTTCAGGAACGCCTCGATGCCGGGGAAGTTGAGGGTCGGTGCCGGCACCCAGAAGTCGTAGTTGACGACGCCGTTGAGCATCGGCCCGAGGTTCTTCTGGATGGCCGCAAACTGCAGGCCGACCATACCGCCGCCGAAGAGCTTGGTTTTGAGGTTGAGCTCGTTGGCGGCCTTGACCATGCCGACCGAGTCCGGTGGATAGGAGCCGACGTAGACCGCGTCCGGATTGGTCGCCTGAATGGCGCGGACGATCGGCGCAAAGTCGGTCGTGGGCGGCGGGTAGGATTTGTCATAGACGATCTGGAAGCCCATCGCCTGCGCGTTCTTGCGCGCGCCGGCCGCCGCATTCTGCGAGAACTCGGCATCTGCCGCGACGATCGCAATCGTCTTGAGCCCCTTGCTCTTGGCGAGCTCGAGGAAGCCGCGCGACCAGTCCTCCTTGGGAGATGGGCCGGCCGGCATGATCTGAAAGTAGCGATCGTAGTTGAACTCATCGTTGACCGCGAGACCGAACAGCGATGGGAACACCATCTGCTTGCGCATGACGATCGGCATCGCCGGCGCGATCACGTTGGTACCGTAGCTGGAGACCAACAGGTCGACCTTATCGACCTCGATGAGCTTGGTGTAGATCGCAGGGACCCTGGCGGGGTTGGTCTGATCGTCGTTGTAGACGAACTCCACCTGCCGGCCGAGCAGGCCACCCTTGGCGTTGACGTCTTCGCGCCAGATCTCCATGGCGATCAGCGCCGACTTGCCGCCGGCACCGAGCGGGCCCGTCAGAGACATGGAAAAGCCGATCTTTATCGGCTGCTGCTGCGTGAGGCCCGGATTGGCAAGGAAAACCAAGGTGGTTGCAGCAAGCGCAGCGAATAGCATCGCCATGCCAGCCAGTCTGCGAGCGACTGAAAGCGCCATAAAAGTTCCTCCCATTTGGTTTTTGTTCTTTTTCGCGCAGTCTAAATGTCCGCGCTCGCCAAGCCAAGGGCCAAACAGGAGTAGGGCGTGAGCTGGAGCCCTACTCGCTATTGAAGATTGCGGGCAGCGCGCGCACAATCGCTGCAATCAATCAACAAGCAAGCTCACGCCAACAGGGTCGGAGCGGACAAGGGGAGAACGCCAGATGCGTGAACACACGCCGGAAACCATCACCGACGCCGTCCTCGAGCAGATGTCGACCACGTCGGACCCGCGGCTCAAGGAGATCATGGAGAGTGCGGTGCGGCATCTCCATGCGTTTGCGCGCGAGGTCAGGCTTACCCCCACCGAATGGCTGATCGGCATCGAGTTCATGACCAAGGTCGGCAAGATGTGCACGCCGGCGCGCCAGGAATTCGTGCTGCTCTCGGACACGGTGGGGCTCAGCACGCTCGTCAATGCCATGCACGACAAGACTGCAATGGAAGAGGCGACGCACACGAGCTTGCTCGGGCCGTTCTTCCGCGAGAACACGCCGCGCCTTCCGGCCGGCGCCCAGATTTCCAACCGCGACAGGTCGGCCGAGGTCGTGCTCTGGGGGCAGATCAGCGACGTGCAGGGCCGGCCCAGTCCGAGAGCCCAGGTCATCGTCTGGCAGACCGCCTCCGACGGCGTCTACGACATCCAGGTCGATCCCGAGACCACCGACTGCCGCGGCATCTTCGAGGCCGATGCGAACGGCAACTACCTGCTGCGGACGGTGCGCCCGATCGGCTATTTCATCCCGCTCGACGGCCCGGTGGGCGAGCTTGTCCTGAAGCAGAAGCGGCACGGTAAGCGCCCGGCCCACATCCATTTCCTGATCAGCGCGCCCGGCTATCGCGAGCTGGTGACCGCGCTCTATCTGGCGGGCGATGAGCATCTGGCCGACGACGTGGTGTTCGGCTCCTCCGCGGATCTGGTGGCTCAAGTGAAGGACGCCGATCCGCAATGCCCGATCAAGGGCCGCCCTAGCATCCGCTTCGACTTCCGCTTGTCCCGCCAGTCGGAGGCCGACAAGCTCACCGGCCGGGTCGGCGCCGATCCTGCGCAGATCCTGCCGGCCGCTCGCTAGCATGCCGCCCGGCTAGGTTCCGCCAAGCGCAAGGGAGCCCGCTGTGATGACCGAGCGCCTTCTGCCCACGACAGTAGTCGGCAGCTACCCGCAACCGGGCTGGCTCGTCGACAAGGAACAGTTGCTGGCGAGCGGGCCGCCGCGCGTCAAGATGGAGAAGGTGTGGCGCTTCACCGGCGACCTGCTCACGGAGGCGCAGCAGGACGCCGCCCGTCTCGCCGTCATGGACCAGGAGCGGGCGGGCATCGATATCGTGACCGACGGCGAGGTAGGACGCGAGAGCTATTTCAACCTGTTCGCGACCGGGCTCGACGGCATCGATCTCGACCGGCCGGGCGTGGTCAAGTCGCGTCTCGGCCGCGACACGCTGGTGCCGCGGGTTACGGGCCCGATCGCCTGGCGCAAGAGCCCGTTGAAGCCCGCCGCTACCTTTCTGCGCAGCCTGACGTCGCGGCCGATCAAGGTCACCGTGCCGGGGCCCTTCACGCTGACCATGCTGGCCAAGGATGACTACTACCGGGACCCGCGGGCGCTGGCGCTCGCCTATGCGGGGGCGGTCAATGCCGAGCTCCGGGAGCTCAAGTCTGCCGGCGTCGATGTGGTCCAGCTCGACGAGCCCTACCTGCAGGCCCACCCCGGTGAGGCGCGCGCATTCGGCCTCGAGGCTGTCAATGCCGCGCTCGCCGGCATCGACGGGCCGACCGCGCTGCACATGTGCTTCGGCTACGCCTACGTCGTGAAGGACAAGCCGGCGGGCTACTCGTTCTTTGCCGAGCTTGAGGGCTGTGCGGCCCAGCAGATTTCCATCGAGGCGGCCCAGCCGCGTCTCGACCTGTCGCTGCTTCGTCAGCTGCCGAGCAAGGAGATCATGGTCGGTGTGCTCGATCTGGGCTCCGAGGTGGTCGAGACCGCGAGCGCGGTCGCCGATCGCATCCGGGCTGCACTTGAGCACGTGGCCCCCGAGCGCCTGATCGTGGCACCCGACTGCGGCATGAAATACCTGCCGCGTGCGGTGGCCTTCGGCAAGCTTGCCGCGATGTGCCAGGGAGCCGCCGTGATACGCCGCGAGCTTGCCGGCTGATCCTTGGGGTCCCGATCTCGCCCTGCGCCCATTACAGGAGTTGATCTGCAGCATTACTTCTTCTGGCCCGAAGCTGCGGCCCTGGCGCCTTGCCGCTCACCGCAGACCTCAGCTATCGTGACAATTGGCCTTGGGCTCCAATGAGCGCTCGAATCCAAGGCTCAACCCTCAACTGAAAAATGAGGGAGTTGAACCGTCAGAGGGACGAGACGCTCCGCCATGTCGGATATCGCGAGACCAGTCCCATCGCAGCCCTTGATGTCCGGCGCCGAGGAGCCGACGCTCACTCACGCGGCCGTCAGATACGTCAAGGCCGCCGCGCTTACCGCCTATCCCTTCGTCGTCGTCTTCGGACTGTGGGAGATCGTGGCGCATCTCGAGGTGTTTCCGAGGCGCCTATTCCCCACGATTGAGGAGATCGCCTCGACGCTCGTGCGGCTGACCGCGTCGGGCATCCTTCAACATCACGCCGCCGAGACGGTGTTGCGACTCGTCGGCGGCTTTGCGCTCGCGGCAATCGTCGGCGTCGCCATCGGTATTGCGATGGGCCGCTTTCGCTGGGCGGAGGACGTGTTCTTGCCCCTCGTCAGCATTGGCGCCCCGATCCCGGGGTTGGCCTACGCCCCGCTGTTCCTGCTGTGGTTCGGGCTCGGGAACGCGACGACAATCCTGCTGGTCGGCGTCGTTGCGGCTTTCCCCGTGGTGCTCAACACGTGGACCGGCGTCAAGGCGGTCAAGGAGATCTGGGTGCGCTCGGCCGAGGCCATGGGCGCTGACAACAGGCGCTTGTTCCGCCATGTCATCCTGCCGGGCGCTCTGCCCTACATCCTCACCGGCCTGCGCCTTGGTCTTGCGCAGGCTTGGCGCATCCTTGTTGCGGTCGAGATGCTGGCGGCGGTGCCGTGGGGCTTGGGCTGGCTCATCTTCGGCGCGCGCGAGTTCCTGAACACCGACGTGATGCTGGCCGGCGTGGCGGTGATCGGCATCATCGGCCTGACGCTCGAGAAGCTCGTATTCCAGCGCCTGGAGAACTACACCGTCGTGCGCTGGGGGATGCTGACATCGTGAGCGAGGCAGCCCGAGCACAGGGAAGATCGATGTGGCGGGCCGTGTTTGGCGTGCTTGTGCTGGCGGCCGCCTATGAGACGACGGCACGCAGCGGCGCGTTCCCGGCGGCGCTGCTGCCGACCCTGCCGACAGTGGGCCGGACGCTCGTCGCCATGCTGATGGACGGGACCATGTTCGGCCACGTCGCCGGCACCATGTATCGCGTGCTCTCGGGCTTTGGTCTGGCCGTCGTCATCGGCCTGCCTCTCGGCATCCTGATGGGACGCTTCCGCCCGGTCGAGCAGTTCTTCCTCCCGCTGGCGAGCGCGCTGATGCCGATCCCGTCGCTCGCCTGGGTACCGGTGTTCATTCTCTGGTTCGGCATCGGCAACACCTCTGCCATCCTGATCGTGTTCTACGCCGCCATGTTTCCGCTGCTCCTCAACGCCTGGTCCGGCGTGCGATCGGTCAACCCGCTTTGGCTGAGAGCGGCCGGCTCGATGGGAGCCAACGAGCAGGCGCTGTTCTGGAAGGTGATCCTGCCCGGCGCCTCGCCGTTCATCATCGCCGGGCTGCGCCAGTCGTTCGTCCGCGCCTGGATCGCGGTGGTCGGCGCCGAGATGCTCGCCGCATCGGACTGGGGGCTCGGGTGGGTCATCTTCGATGCCAAGGAGTTTCTGAACGCGGACATCATGCTGGCCGCGCTCGTCGTGATCGGCTGCATCGGCTTCCTGTTTGAGCGTCTGGCGTTCGGCTCGCTGGAACGGGCGACCGTGCTGCGGTGGGGGATGATGCAAACGGCTAAGGCTTGAGGCTCGCCTTGGGACTGAGCAATGCCGCATATCGAGATTAGTGATGTCTCGCTCGTCTACGATACGCCCGCGGGCGCGGTGCAGGCGCTGGACCACGTCGGCTTCAACATAGAGAAATCCGAGTTCCTCTGCCTCGTCGGCCCGAGCGGCTGCGGCAAGTCCACGATGCTCAACTGCATCGCCGGGTTCCTGAAGCCGACGGCGGGAGAGATCCGCATCGGTGGCAAGGCTGTGACCGGGCACGGCATGGACCGCGGCATCGTCTTTCAGGACTTCGCGCAGCTCTTTCCGTGGCGGACAGCGCTCGGCAACGTCACCTTCGGGCTGGAGATGAAGGGGCTCGGCAGGCGCGAGCGCGACGCGCTGGCCTTGCGGCAGCTTCAGCTCGTCAAGCTGGAGAAGTTCGCCGGAGCCTACCCGCACCACCTGTCGGGCGGCATGCAGCAGCGGGTCGCGATCGCGCGGGCACTGGCCTATGACCCGGCGGTGCTGCTGATGGACGAGCCGTTCGCGGCGCTCGATGCGCTGACCCGCGATGACATGCAGCGGCTGCTGGCCGACGTCTGGCGGGAGACCCGCAAGACGGTGATCTACGTGACGCATAACGTGGCCGAGGCCGTGTTCCTGGCCGACCGCGTGGTGGTGATGACCCCCCATCCGGGCAGGATGAGGCGCATCGTGCCGATCAGGCTCTCTCGGCCGCGCGACCCGCTGAGCGTCGAGTTCCTCGAGGTCCAGAAGCTGCTGTTGAGTGAGCTCGGGGAAAAGTCGAGGCCGGAGACGACGCATGCCTGAAATCGACCTGAACCAGAACATGCAACGGAGGAAACAGCCATGACCACAACGCGCAATGGATTGACCCGGCGCCACTGCCTGGCGCTGACCGGAGGCGGCGTGCTGGCGGCAGGCCTCGGATATCCGTTCCCTGCATTCGCGCTGGACCCGATCCGGCAGGGCTATCAGACCAACATCTGGGGAATGCCGACCTACTACCTGCTGAAATCCGGACTGCTCGAGAAGCGCGGCGTCAAGTTCGAGGAGTTCGCGGTCGCCTCCGGCAACCTCACCATGCAGCAGATGGTGGGGCGCCAGGTCGACATGGGAACCTACGCCGGCCAGTCGTTCATCATCGGCCATGACAAGGGCGGCGTCGTTGCCATCGCGCTCATCGAGCACGTAGGCCGGACCGCGCAGGTGGTGGCGCGCAAGGACTTGAACATCACCAAGCTGGAGCAGCTCAAAGGCTTGAAGATCGCCAACCAGACCGGCTCCTCGACGGGCAACGTTTTCGTGGACACCATCGGGCCGAGCGCCGGCTTGAAGAAAGGCGACTACCAAGAGGTCCGGATGGACGTGAACAACATGGTGGCGGCGATGGCCGCCAAGACGGTCGACGCCATGGTCTGTGTGGAGCCCTACAACGCCATCGCCGAGGCCGACGGCATCGGCACCAAAATCGTGGACTTCTCGGGCTTCGACAAGCTGCCGGTATTCATGGCCGCGACGCCGGAGTTCGTGCAGAGGAGCCCGGATACGATCATCGCGTACCTCAAGGCCTGGCTCGATGTCGCCCGCGACTTCAAGGAGAAGCCCGACAAGGTGGCGGAGGTGATCTACTCCTTCTACACCTCGAAGGGGTACACCATGTCCCAGGCAACCTTCAAAAAGGCTCTGGCCGCAGTCGACGTGAACCCCGGCTTCCCCGCCGACCTTCAGCCCTACATGCAGCAGCAGGCGGAGATCCTTCTCAGAGAAAAGAAGATCGCCGCCATTCCCGATTGGAGCAAGGCGCTACGGCCGGACTTCATGGCAAAGGCCCGCGCCTAGCGGCTAGGATTCTTCCTCTCCACGCTTGCCCTCAGCGCAACGGGGAGAGGAATGCCTCGCCTCTCAATGCGCCGGCGCGCCATGATGGGCCTCTGCTTGGTGCGTTTGAAGCGAGGAAAATCGAAGCCGAACACTGCGCCACTCAGCGAGGCGGGTTACGCTTGGGCCAGTAGGCCGGCAGCCATGCGCCGTCGCGGTTGCCCCAGCCCTCGCCTCGCGCCTCGTCGTAGATGGCGAGCACCTTCTCGACCATCGGCAGCGTGGCGCCACGCGCTTTGGCCTCCGCGATCATCGTGCGCAGGTCCTTGCAGACGAGATCGATATCGAAGGTGGTGGGTCCCGTATCGCCGCCTGTTAGCGCGGCGGCAATCCCCGGACCGCGGGTCTTGAGCACGTTTGGACCGCCCGATGTATCGGACAGGAACTCCATCAGCCATTTCGGATCGAGGTTGAGATGGCGGCACAGCACCAACGCCTCGCCGAGCGCCTGGTAGTAGACGAGCAGCGGCAGGTTGAGAGCGAGCTTCAGACTGGCGCCGGCGCCGACCGGCCCGACGTGCTCGACCCGCCGGCACATCTGCTCGAGCACAGGCCACGCCTTCGCAACGTCCTCGGGCCGGCCTCCGACGACGCCGAGCAGCTTGCCTTGGCGGGCCGGCCCGACGGTGCCGCCGACCGGGCAATCGATGAAGAGGCCACCTTTCTCCCGCACCTTCTCTGCCAGGGCGACCTCGCTCTCCGGCTGCACGGTGCTCATCTCGATGAAGAGCTTGCCGGTAACATCTTCGGTAAGCAGCCCCGAAGGCCCAGAATAGACGGCAAGCATTGCGTCATGGTCGGTCAGCGCAGTGATGACCGCGTCGACCTTGGCTGCGAGCTCGGCCGGACTGGCGGCGACTCTCGCGCCAGCAGCCGCCAGCGGCTTAATCTTCTCGGCCGACCTGTTCCAGACCGTCACCTCGCGGCCGACCTCGATGAGACGGGCTGCGATGGCCCCGCCCATGCGACCCAGACCGGCAATGCCAACGCGCATTCCCGTCGCCTCCCGTTTGACGCCCTCTTGCCTGAAGCTTCTGCCGACCACTAACATTTCCGGCGACCCGCGGCCAACCTTCGCGAGAGCCGTGCGGAGCCGCATAGGGAGGACACGATCATGCAGCGTACCGTCGGCGTCATCGGACTGGGCATCATGGGTGGCGCGATGGCGCGAAACCTGGTCGGCGCCGGTTGGACGGTAGTCGGCTACGACATCAGCGAGACCAGCCGGGGCACGGCCCGAAACGCCGGCGTCGAGATCGCAGAAAGCGCCGCCGCAGTCGCCAGCAAAGCGGCAGACATCATCACCAGCCTACCGAGCCCGGCAGCCGTGACGGCAACGGCGGAGGCTATTGCCGCCTCCGCGGCCGGCAAGCGTACCGTGATCGAGACCAGCACGCTTGCGATCGAGGACAAGCTCGAGTTCGCCGAGATCCTGCAGGGTGCAGGGCATGTTCCGCTCGATTGCCCCTTGAGTGGCACTGGCGCGCAGGCCGCAGCCAAGGACCTCGTCATCTATGCGAGCGGCGATTCGGCCTCGATCGGGCGGCTCGAGCCGCTCTTCCTCAGCTTCGGCCGCAAGGTGTTCGACCTCGGTGCGTTCGGCAACGGCAGCCGCATGAAGTTCGTCGCCAACCACCTGGTGGCGATCCACAACGTCGCATCGGCGGAGGCCATGGTCCTCGGCATGAAGGCCGGGCTCGATCCCCGCCAGATCGTCGAGGTGATCGGCGCCGGAGCCGGCGCCTCGCGCATCTTCG
>JBIOVC010000376.1:0-6122 GCA_044867545.1 Hyphomicrobiaceae bacterium
ACATAGAGGTGGCATTGAGCAGGACCTCGAAGAGGAGGACAGCGACCGCGGGCGCACCGAGCGCCACCACCACGCCGAGCTTGATGCCCATCGACAGCAGGATCTCGACCGGGTGGAAGCGCGCGCCCGTCGTGACGTCGAACTCCAGGTCGGCATGGTGCATGCGGTGCAGACGCCAGAGTGCGGGGACAGCGTGGAAGAGCACGTGCTGGAGGTAGATGGCGAGATCGAGCGCCATGACGGCCAGCGGGACGCCAGCCCATATCGGCAGCTCGAGCGCTTGGATGAGGCCCCAACCCCGCGCTTCGGCGATCAGAGCCAGCCCGACGGCCGTCGTCGGGAACACCAGACGGACCAGAATCGCGTCGAGGACGACAATACCGATGTTGCCCGGCCAGCGTGTGGCGCGCGCCAGCTTCTGCTCACGGCGCGGCGCGAGCATCTCCCAGGCCGCCATGGCCGCGAAGATGCCGGCAAACGCGAAGAGCCGGATGAGCGGCTCGTTGGCAAGGAGGATGTCGGGCATCGCGCAATATCGCCTGTTCCGATCAAACGTCCGTCATGAGCGGCCTGGAGGCCTTGACGGCGAACGCCGCATCATTCAAACTGTTGCTTGAATGATGTAGGGAGCAAAGATCCGCGGTGTCAAGTAGCAACCCCAAGCGCGAGCTCTACGCCCAATTCGCCGCCGTCGCGAAAGCGATCGCCAATGAGCACCGCCTGGAGCTGCTGGAGCTCATCGCACAGGGCGAGCGCAGCGTGGAGGCGTTGGCCGAGCGCTCCGGGCTTTCGGTCGCCAACACCTCGCAGCACCTGCAGCATCTGCGGCGTGCGGGTCTGGTCGCAGCACGGCGGCAGGCCAAGTTCGTGCTCTACCGCCTGGCCGACGACGCGGTCCTCACGATGCTTGCGGCCATGCACAAGGTCGCCGAGCGCAACGTCGGCGAGGTCGAGCGCATCCTGCGCAGCTACTTTCACGCGCGTGACGGTCTGGAGCCGGTATCGCGCGCCGAGCTCACCAAGCGCATGAAGCAGGGGCTCGTCACCGTGCTCGACGTGCGCCCGGAGGACGAGTTCGCGCTCGGGCACCTGCCGGGAGCCCGCAACATCCCCTTGAGCGAGCTCAAGCGCCGCCTGCCCAAGCTCGACCGAAACACTGAGATTGTTGCCTACTGTCGCGGCCCCTACTGCGTGCTGTCGTTCGAGGCTGTTGCGCAGCTCAGGAAGCTCGGCTTCAAGGCCCGCAGGCTGGAGGACGGACTTCCCGAATGGAAGGCGGCCGGACTGCCTGTGGAGATCAGCTAGGCTCGCCACCGGTCGCGGTTGAGAGTATCTAAAGGCCACCAAGACAGCCCAGTCTCCGGTGGCCTTGGTTGTCAGGGCTTGCGGCCCATGAAGGCATAGCCGAACACCTCGAACTTCCGCGCGTTCGGCTCACCCTTTGCGCCGCCAAACGTGTCGACCGGCGGGCCGACGCGAACGTCCACGAAACCGCTATCCTCGATCATCTTTTGCCAGGCTGCACACGGCAGACCACCGGCGATTCAGGCCGTCCAGAGATCGATGTTGGCAACGGCCGACGCGGGCACGGGCCTGCCATTGGCTATATCGGCGAACTGCAGGTGGCCGCCGGGCTTCAGCACGCGTCGTATCTCGCCGAATACCTCCCGCTTGTCGGCGCACAGGTTGATGACGCCGTTGGAGATGACGACATCGGCCCAACCGTCCTCAACCGGCAGCTCTTCAAGGATTCCTTCGCGGAACTCGACATTGATGAGCCCCATCGCCAGCGCTGTGCTGCGGGATTTGGCCAGCATCTCTTTCGTCATATCGATGCCGATCACTCGCCCCGAGGCACCGACCTTGCCGGCGGCGATGAAACAATCGAAGCCGGCACCCGACCCGAGGTCGACGACCCGCTCGCCGGGCATCAGATCACGCAGCGAGAATGGGTTGGCCACACCGGCAAAGGACTCGACAGCCTCGTCCGGCATCGCATCCACGCCTTTGTCATCGTAGCCCAGGCGGGCTGCCAACGACCGTCCCGTGTGAAAGTGGTACGTGGCGTTGGGCCTGATCGCCACATCGCGATACTTCTTTTTCACCTCTTCACGGAGTGCCGCGGAATCGATGGCAACGGTGTCACTCATCCTCATCTCCATCGCGTGAAAGGGAGTGTGATATAATTCAATTAAATCATTGAATGATGAAATGACCGCGATGTCAAGCGGTCCCTGCGTTCACGACTGCTCAATCGAACCGTGAGGAAGGGCGCGCCGTTAGGTCATGCGATGCGTGGCCCGGACGCGGCTTGCCAGCACCTTGTCGATGCGCCGGCCGTCGAGGTCGATGACCTCGAAGCGCCAGGCATCGTAGGTGAAATGCTCGCCTATCTGCGGCAGGCGCTGGAGCTTCGCCAGCATGAAGCCGGCGACCGTCTCATAGTTCCGCTGCGGCGGAAGCGTCACCCCGATCCGGTCGGCCATCTCGTCGACCGGCATGGAGCCCGCCAGCAGCCATGAGCCGTCGTTGCGCTCGATGGCATGGGGCTCGTCGCCGACGGTATCGGACCTGAAGACGCCGGCGATCGCCTCAAGCACGTCGGCCGGGGTGACGAGCCCGACGAAATGTCCGTGCTCGTCGTGGATCAGCGCCATCGGCACCTCGGCGTCGCGCAGCACGGTCAGCACGTCGAGCGCGTCCATGGTCTCGGGCACGATCGGCGCCTTGCGCGTGTGGCTTCTGACCTCGAAGGATGCGCCTGAGAGGATCGCGGCCAGCAGCTCGCGGGTCTGGACGACGCCAAGCACCTCGTCGGGGGTGCCGTTGCCGACCGGAAGCCGCGAGTGCGGGGTGGTGATGAGCCGCTCGCGGATCTGCTGATCGGTTGCGGTGATGTCGATCCAGTCGACATCGGTGCGGGGCGTCATCAGGCCGACGACGGCCCGGTCGGCGAGCCGCATCACGCCCGAGATCATCTGCCGCTCGCCCTTCTCGATGACGCCGGCGCTCTCAGCCTCCGCTATTAGTGACTTTATCTCTTCATCGGTGACGCGCGTATCGCTCTCGGTGGTCTTTCCGAACAGGCGGAAGACGAGGCGCGTGGAGGCGTCCAGCAGCCACACGGCAGGGCCCGCAACCCTTGCGAAGGAGGTCATGATCGGCGCGACCGTGCAGGCGATCGCCTCGGCGTTACGGAGCGCGAGGTTCTTCGGCACCAGCTCGCCGATGACGACGGACAGGTAGGTGATGACGACGATGACGCCGCCGTAGCCGAGTGGTCCGCTCAGCGCATATGGCACGCCCGCCTGCCAGAGCTGGTCGGCGGCATAGTCGCCGAACGTCTCGCCGGAGTAGGCGCCGTTGATGATACCGATCAGCGTGATGCCGATCTGGACCGCTGACAGGAAGCGGCCGGGGTTGGAGGCGAGCGCGAGGGCCTGGCGTGCGCCGTGACGGCCGGTCGCGGCCATCGCCCGCAGGCGGGGGTGGCGTGCGGATACAACCGCAAGCTCAGAAAGCGCAAAAAGTCCGTTGAGGAGAATGAGGAACAGGACGATCAGCAGCTCGGTCACGTCGGCGGCGGCTGACGTATTTGCGTCCAAGCCACTCCTTGTTGGTCGGGGAGGCGACTCTAGGACGACCGTGACCAAAGTCAACGCATGGGTCCCTTCGCCACCTCGAACAGTGGTCCCGCGGCGGGAGTCGGGCGGACGATATTCGGGAGCGAGCACAGCCGCGCGTCTGTGTCCGGCGCGCCACGCCGGGCGTCGTCGGCACCTCGGGGTCTATTCTTGATTATTTTCGTCTGGTATTTGTCTTGGATCGGACGGTTCAGGCAGCCAGGTTTTCCCCAGCCCCCGAGTAGAGCCATAGCGTGTTCCGGGGGAACCATAATGCTCAGCGTAGCGGGCGTGGCGGGGCTGCCTTCGAGGAGGAGCCGCCGGCCTTTCAGGACAGAATTCAACATCGTGCACCAGGGCCGGGCTGCGTTCCGGATGGCGGTTTCGGCTGTCGGCGCTCTGACGATCGCGATCGGCTCTGCGTTGGCGCAGGGCACGGGTGGCGAGATCACGGTGCCCGAGGTCACGGTCGAGGCGAAGAAGCAGCCGGCGAAGGCGGCGAAGAAAGCGGCGCCTTCCCAGGCTCCTGCACCAGCCTCTGCGCCGCAGGCGCCACCGCCCGAGGTCGAGACGGCGACAGGGCCGGTCAAAGGATACGTCGCGACGCGGAGCGCGAGCGGCACCAAGACCGACACTCCGCTATCGGAGGTGCCGCAGGCCATCACAGTCATCGGCGCCGAGCAGGTGCGCGATCAGGGTGCACAGGCCCTGCAGGAGGCGGTGCGCTACGTGCCGGGCGTGGTGCCGGACGGGTTCGGCTTCGACAGCCGCGGCGACTATATCCTCGTTCGCGGCATTCCCGCCGCCTACTTCCTCGACGGCATGCGCACGGCCTACGGGTTCTACGCCAACACCGCGGCCATCGAGCCCTATTCGCTCGAGCGCATCGAGGTGCTGCGCGGGCCGTCATCCATGATCTACGGCCAGTCGCCGTCGGGCGGCCTCATCAGCATGGTCTCCAAGATGCCGCCGGAGGTCAGGCACGGCGAGATCGGCGT
The DNA here is from genome assembly GCA_044867545.1 of Hyphomicrobiaceae bacterium. Taxonomy (GTDB): domain Bacteria; phylum Pseudomonadota; class Alphaproteobacteria; order Rhizobiales; family Hyphomicrobiaceae; genus DATLZB01. Next base: position 4,622 of record JBIOVC010000376.1, read on the forward strand.
CGACTACGGCTCCTACGATTTCCGCCAGGTGAAGGTGGACATGGGCGGCCCGATCACCACCGACGGCAGGTGGCTCGGCCGTTTCGTCGGGCTTGCGCGCGAGGCCGAAACGCAGGTTGACTTCGTCGACAACGATCGCATCTTCCTCGCCCCGTCCCTGACCTTCCGGCCGTCGCGCGACACGAGCATCACGCTGCTTGGGGTCTGGCGCAAGGACGAGGGTGGCTCCGTACAGCAGTTCTTGCCGCATGCCGGCACGCTCTATCCCAACGTCAACGGCGACCGCGTGCCGATGAGCCGCTTCATCGGCGAACCCACGGACTACAACGACACCGATCAGCAGTCGGTCACGCTGCTCGTCGATCACAAGCTCAGCCCGGCGCTCAGCCTGCACCACGGCATGCGCTACACCCACACCGACAATACCTACCAGACGCACTACACGGCGCCGCTGACGAGCGAGCTGATCGGGATAGTCAACTTCCTCGCCGGAACCGCCTACAACCCGGCCGACGCGCCGTTCCTCGACCCCAATCAACAGAACATCGCCAGGGTCTTCCTGTGGCGCAATACCGAGACCGACGTGTTCACTACCGACACCAACCTGACCGGCAAGTTCATGACCGGCGCGGTTGCGCACAAGGTGACGGGCGGCGTCGACTACACGCGCTATGAGACCGGAGGCGCGGGTACTCCGATCCTCGTGGACAATATTCTTCCGACCCAATCGTCGTTCAACATCTACAATCCCGTCTATGGCAAGAACGCGTTCTATTTGAATTTCTCCAATCCGTTCGATCCGAACGTCCCTACACCCGACGACTTCCCCGTCGACGCTCGCCCCGACGAGGTTCAGACCCAAACGGGCGTCTACATCCAGGATCAGGTGAAGCTCGGGGCCTGGACGGCCGTGCTCGGCATCCGCAAGGACTGGCTCAGCATGGAGATGACCGGCAGGGACGATGTCGAGCAGTCGGCGATCACCGGTCGCGCCGGCCTCATGTATCACTTCGCCTCCGGCTTCACGCCCTACATCAGCTACTCGCAGGCGTTCGCGGCGCAGCCCGGCAACCTCGTCGCCGACGATCCGCTGAACCCGGTCGACCTCAGGCCTGCTGATCCGCTCGAGGGCGAGCAGGTCGAGATCGGCGTCAAGTACCAGCCGCCGGGCCTGCCCTTCGTGGTCAACGTGGCGGCCTTCGATCTCAAGGAGAAGAACCGGCTCGTCGACGACATCCTGTCGGGCTTCGCCCAGCAGGGCGCCGAGGTGCGCATCCGCGGCATCGAGGTGGAGGCGCTCGGCAAGGTGACCGAGAACATCAAGCTGATCGGCACCTACACCTTCATGGACAGCGAGTACACGGACCATTTCGACGCCTATGAGATCGGCACGCGGGTGGAAGGCGTGCCTGAGCACATGGCCTCGCTGTGGGCGATCTACACGTTCAACTACGGCGCCTGGCAGGGGCTCTCGTTCGGCGGCGGCGTGCGCTACGTCGGC
>JBIOVC010000377.1:0-3980 GCA_044867545.1 Hyphomicrobiaceae bacterium
TCATGGGGGCGGTTCAGCTCCTGATCGTTGTCGCCGTGCTCGGCTTGCGCAGCCTCGCCTACCGCGGCCCTGCCGGCGCAGCCAAGGGGTGATCACGATGAGGAGCGACGAGCCGATCTCTGCCAAGCTGTGGTCGACGGCGGTGTGGGCCGTGGTGATCTTCTTCGTCGTCAACCTGATCGCGATGATCGCCACCGTCGTCGTCAACTCGTTGGCGACACGCTGGCTCGGCACCTGGCTGCCGCCGGGCTACACGACAAGGTGGTACGTCTCGGCCTGGAACGAGTTCCAGCTGGGCGACGTCCTCACCGTCACCTTCCAGGTCGCCGGCGCCGTCGCCCTGCTGTCGGCGCTGCTCGGCGTACCTGCGGCCTACGCGCTGGCGCGACGCGACTTCCCCGGCAAGAACCTCGTCATCCTGCTGTTCCTGCTGCCGCTGCTGGTGCCGCCGTTCACCTTCGGTATCCCGCTCGCCACTGTTCTCTACAAGGCTGGCCTCGCGGGCACGATCTGGGGTGTCATCGTCGCCAACCTGGTGCCGACCGTACCGTTCGTCATCCTCGTGCTGATCCCGTTCATCGAGCAGATCGATCCGCGGCTCGAGGCGGCGGCGCGCGTCTTCGGCGCAGGCACCGGCAAGCTCTTCGTGTACGTGCTCGTGCCGCTGCTCGCGCCGGGCATTCTGGCTGCGGTGCTGCTGGTGCTGGTGCGCACGATCGCCACCTTCGAGCTGACCTTCCTCACCTCCGGCCCGACCAGCCAGACGCTCGTCGTAGCGCTCTACTACGCCATCTCCGCCGCCGGCGTTCGCGCCGGGCAGTCGATCGACGCCATGGCCGTGATCTACATGCTGACCACGCTCGTCTGGCTGCTCATCGCGCTGCGCTTCGTCAATCCGACGCAGATCGTGACACGGGCGAAGCGCGAGCCGGCGCACTGATCGGAACGCTATCCGTGGCAGAGCGAGATGCACGTCCGGATCTCCACACGGCAACGGGATGGCAGCCCGCGAGCCGCTACCCCGATCCGGCCATAACCGCTCTCGACCCCCGTTTCGAGACGTACTGGCTGAAGCACGCCGCGATCGAGCGCCTCGCCACCGGCTGCCGCTGGGCCGAAGGTCCCGTGTACTTCGGCGACGGGCGCTACCTGCTGTGGAGCGATGTTCCGAACAACCGCATCCTGAAGTGGGAGGAGGAGACGGGCGCCGTCAGCATCTTCCGCAAGCCCTCGAATTTCGCCGACGGCAACACCCGCGACCGGCAAGGCCGGCTCATCACCTGCGAGCACGGCGGCCGCCGCGTCACGCGCACGGAATACGACGGCTCGATCACCGTGCTGGCCGATGCCTTCGACGGCCGGCGTCTCAACTCGCCGAACGATCTGGTCGTGAAGTCCGACGGCTCGGTCTGGTTCACCGATCCGATGTTCGGCATCAGCAACGACTATGAGGGCTACATATCGCCGTCGGAGATCGGCATGAACGTCTACCGCATCGATCCCGAAGCCGAGAAGATCGCGATCGTGATGGAAGGCATAGAAGCTCCGAACGGACTCTGCTTCTCGCCCGACGAGAAGACCCTCTATCTCGTCGAGAGCCGCAGCGTGCCGAACCGCAACATCCTCGCCTTCGACGTCGTCGATGGCCGCCGGCTCGCCAACCGGCGCATTCTTATCGATGCCGGCGCAGGCGCCACGCCCGACGGCCTGCGCTGCGATACCGACGGCAACCTCTGGTGTGGCTGGGGCATGGGCAGCGACGACCTCGACGGCGTCCGGGTGTTCGCGCCGGACGGCACCCCGATCGGCCACATCGGGCTGCCTGAGCGCTGCGCCAACCTGTGCTTCGGCGGCTTGAAGCGGAACCGCCTGTTCATGGCTGCAAGCCAGTCCGTCTACGCGCTCTATGTGAACGTTCAGGGCGCATCCGGCGGCTGACACTGTTCGAGAAATGGGCACGCGCCAGCCGAGTTGGCAGCAGTTGCCCACCAGCGGATCGAGCAGGATGTCCTCCCTCCTCCGATGCGCGCCAAGTCCCTTGCAGACTGAGGCAATATCGCTCATGACGAGAACCTTTGGTCCGGCCGCAGAAGCGCGCTGCCGGCCGCAGGACGTGTACGGAGTTGTTCGTGACGGAAACGATTGCAGGCCTTGTCCGCGCTCACCAGAGCGGCGCTATCCCGATCGTCGATACCGTGCGCCGCAGCTTCGCGCGCGCCCACGAGGCCAGCGATCCCGCCATCTTCATCAGCCTGCGGGACGAGGCGGCGGTCATAGAAGAGGCTCGACGGCTCGAGGCGCAGGGCGGCGCCGGGCTCGCCCTCTACGGCATTCCGGTCGCGGTCAAGGACAACATCGACGCCGCCGGGCTGCCAACGACCGCGGCTTGCCCGGCATTCTCCTATACGCCGAACGCGGACGCCGCCTGCGTCGCCCGCCTGAAGCGCGCCGGCGCGATCATCATCGGCAAGACCAACCTCGACCAGTTCGCGACCGGCCTCGTCGGCACGCGCTCGCCCTATGGCACCCCGCGCAACCCGTTCCGCGCCGATCTGATCCCCGGGGGGTCGAGCTCCGGGTCCGCCGTCGCCGTCGCGCGCGGCATCGTCCCGCTTGCGCTCGGCACCGACACTGCCGGCTCCGGGCGGGTGCCGGCGGGTCTGAACAACATCGTCGGTCTGAAGCCGAGCCTCGGCCTCGTCTCGACGTCGGGCGTGGTGCCGGCCTGCCGCTCGCTCGATTGCGTATCGATCTTAGCGCTGACCGCCGAGGACGCCTGCCTTGCGCTGTCCGCCATCGCCGGCTTCGACGGCAAGAATCCGTTCTCGCGCGATCTGCCGCTCGGCTCCATGACGTTCGTTCCGGCAGGTTTGAGGATCGGCGTACCCTCGCCGAAGTCCCGCGTCTTCGACGGCGACCGCGACGCGGAAACGGCCTTCCAGGCTGCCGAAAAGATCGCTGCGGAGCTCGGCGCCACGCTTGTCGAGATCGACCTCTCGCCGTTCTTCGAGACGGCGCGGCTCCTCTACGAGGGCCCGTGGATCGCCGAGCGTGCCGCCGCCGTCGGCGAGTTCATAGCGCGGCATCCGAACGACGTGCACCCGGTCACGCGCGCCATCATCGGCCAGGGCTCAGGGCCTTCGGCGGTCGACGCCTTCCGCGGCATGTATCGGCTAGCCGAGCTGAAGGCGGAGGGCCGCGCCCGCCTCGCCGGCATCGATGCGCTGATGGTGCCGACGATGCCGCTCGCCCCAACGGTGGCACAAGTCGAAGCCGATCCGGTCGGCGTCAACATGTGGCTCGGCACCTACACGAACTTCGTGAACCTGATGGACCTCGGCGGCGTCGCCGTGCCAGCCGTCATCGCGGACGAGGGGACGCCCTACGGCGTGACGTTCCTCGCGCCCGCAGGTCGCGACGCCGAGCTCGGGAGCCTCGGTGCCGCGTTCCACGCCCGCACCGGTCTGAAGCTTGGAGCGCTGGATGCCGCGCTGCCGGCTTTCGAGCCGCGCCCCACGCCGGCCAATGCCGAGATCGCCGTCGCGGTGGTCGGCGCGCACCTGTCGGGGATGCCGCTGAACCACGAATTGAGGAGCCTCGGCGCGCGCCTGGTCGAGGCAACCCGGACTGCACCCGACTACAGGCTGTTCGTGCTTTCGACCGCGCCGCCGCGCCCGGGCATGTTGCGCGTTCCGGCGGGGACCGGATCGCCGATCGAGCTCGAGGTCTGGTCGATGCGGCCGGAAGCCTTTGGCACGTTGGTCGCCGCGGTCGCAGCACCGCTGTCGATCGGAACCGTCCGTCTCGCCGACGGGCGCACCGTCAAGGGCTTCCTGGTCGAGGCCGAGGGCGCCGCCGGCGCGCGCGACATATCGAGCCTCGGCGGCTGGCGGAAGTACCTCGCCTCAGGCCACTGACGGCCCGCGCCGCAGGTAGAGATCGAAGCTGTCGTAGACGCTCTCGATGTGTGCGCGCATGGC
>JBIOVC010000378.1:0-2675 GCA_044867545.1 Hyphomicrobiaceae bacterium
CGCTTCGCAACCCTGCTGCGCGCCTACAATGCCACCCCCAGGAAGTGTCTTGACTTCCAGACCCCCGCTGAGGTCTTCCTCAATCAGGTGTTGCACTTCGGATGTGAATCCACCTCCCGGCCTCCGCCGGGATGACGATCGGAAAGGGCTTCGGATGGCCGAGCCCGACCTACGCTATCGCGAACGCATCGACTGGAACCGGGACGCGATCAACGCGAGCACGATGGCGACCGGCACCACGAACACCAGGATCGCCGCAAGCGTGATGGCGAGGCCGAGCATCAGGAAGGCGACGACCACGATCACGGCTGCGGCGACGATCGAGGCGAGCCCAGCGATCAGCCAGGCACGCCAGCCCGTATAGACAGTGGTCTCGCCGTTCCTGGTAATGACGATCATCGAGGCCTCCCTCCGGTGGCGGATCCGCACCGAATATGGGAGCGCGGCCGATGAATGCCAGGGTGCGCCGGCTACGCCTTGGCCTCCTGCCCGGACTGCTGGGCGGCCTCCTTCGGCGTCAGCACCGTGAAGAGCGCAACCGTCATGAAGATCGCGATCAGATAGAACACCCACTCCGGCCGCCCGACATCGAGCAGGTAGCCGAAGGGGATCGGCGCCAGCGTGCTGCCGACCGCGATGCCGGCCGAGACGAAGCCGAACACCTTGCCGACGGAGCCCTTCGGCGCAGCAGCGCGCAGCATCATATCGCGCGCCGGCCGGGTGATGCCCTGCCCGAGCCCCATGATCGCCATCAGCCCCACCAGCATGGCAAGCGGCAGATCGAACCATGCGAAGAGCAGGCAGAAGGCGGCAGTCAGCACGAACACGATCGCTGCGACCACGTCGTGGCGCTGGGTGCGGTCGGAGATCTCGCCGCCGATCAGAATGCCGGTCGCAGAGCAGAAGAGATAGACGGTGAGCGCCGTGCTCGCGGTGGCGAGCGCCGTTCCGTGCAGCGTGACGAGCGCAGTCACCGCGAAGGCGTTGATCCCCGAGGAGGTCATCGACAGCGTCACGAAGAACAGGAAGAACAGCACGATCGGCTTTGAGAGAAGCAGCGCCAGGCCATCCTTCGCGCCCTGCTCGCCCGGCGCGGGTGCTGCATCCTTCTTCTTCTTTTTCTTCGGCTCGGCATCCTCGCTCATGCTGCCCCACTGGGTGAGCAACGCGAGCATGACCACTAGGCCGAAGATCCCGGCGGAGATGATCGCGGTCCGCCAGCCGAACCAGTTCGCGAGCAGGATCATCGAAACCGGCGCCAGCGCCGTGCCGAGGTGGCCGGCGAAGGTATGGATGCTGAAGGCGCGGCCCATCCGGGCGGGCGTGATCGAGGAATTGAGGATCGCGTAGTCGGCCGGGTGGAAGACGCTGTTGCCGATGCCGGCGATGATGGTGACCAGGATCACGACCCAGAATGCGGGCGCAAAGCCGACAAGGCCATAGCCGATCGAAAGCAGTGCAAGCCCGCCGGTCAGCACGACCTTGGCGCCGAAGCGGTCCACCATGAAGCCGACCGGCACCTGGACCAAGGCGGACGCACCGTAGGTTAGCGTCATCATCAGGCCGAGCTCGGCGTAGCTGACGTCGAACGCCTCACGCAGGTAGATGAACAACGGTGGCAGCGTCAGCGAGAAGAAGTGGCTCATGAAATGGCCGACGCTGATCAGGCTCAAAATCTTGATGTCCCGGCGGCCCGATGCGGCTGCAACCGTTGCGTCCATAAGCTTCCTCCAGCGCGCCTATCTCTTGTGTTCTCTCTCGCGCGCGCCGCGCCGCTCCGTCAAGCGACAATCGTCGCCAACAATGCTCTCTATGCTTCCGAAAAGGAGAGGACCGCAGGATCGGCACTACTTGCCGTGGTGGTCGCCGTGATCGCCCCCTGACCCGGCACCGCTCTTGTCCTCGACTCGGAACTCGACCTCGATACGGCCGGCCTTCTCGAACACGAGCGTGCCCATGAACTTGGCCCCCTTCGCGAGCGGCTCCTTGAGGTCGATCAGCATCACGTGAAAGGAGCCGCCGGGCTCGAGCGCCACCGTTTCGCCGGGCTTGACCTCGAGTCCCTTGGCCAGCGCGCGCATCTTCATGACGCCGCCCGCCTCGGTCACCTCGTGCAGCTCAATCCTGCCGGCGATTGCAGCCGTGCTTGCCGTCAGCCGGTCGGGCTCGGTGCCGGTGTTTGTAAGCGTCATGTAGGCGGCACCGACCTTCGCCCCTTTCGGCGTGACCCGCGCCCATGGATGGCCGATCTTGATGGCCCCGAGCGTGTAGTCATGCGCCACCGCGGCGCCGGTCCACACCACGGCGACAAGAACGGCGGCGAGAGCAGAGGAAAGGACGGCCTTCATGCGGGCCTCTATGATTGCCGGCCCCGCGTGCCTAAGTTGGAGGCCATGCACGGGCCATAGGACACAAGGAAGCACCATGAGCTGGCAACCCACGCTGGACCCGAAGCCGGGCCACGCGCTCGCCTGTGACGCGATCGAGCAGGTGATCGTGCCGCGCGCCCGCGACCTCGGCGGCTTCGAAGTACGCCGCGCGCTGCCTTCGTCGCAGAAGCAGATGGTCGGTCCCTTCATCTTCTTCGACCAGATGGGACCCGCGGAGTTCCTGATCGGCGGCGGCGTCGACGTGCGGCCGCACCCCCACATCGGGCTCGCCACCGTCACCTATCT
>JBIOVC010000379.1:0-4560 GCA_044867545.1 Hyphomicrobiaceae bacterium
GCTGGCGCCGAAAGGTGTTTTGTTCGTCGCCCCATCCGAGACCGGTTTGCTGCTGAGTCACAACTTCATCCCAACAAATATGCCGCGGGCGTTCGCCTTTCGCAAAGCGGGCGTCATTCCGCGCGAACCGAAGCAGAACGCCGCCCGTCCGATCAAGCGCCTTTCGGCCCGGCGCCAGGTTGTACCGCCGCTGCCGGTGCTCTACCTCACACACGCGCCTCCCGCGATCGCGTCCGCCGTGACCCAGCCACACCGATCAATCGACCGGGCCGCCGAACCGGAGGTTGGCATTGACGAAGCCACCCGGCTCGCCGATCAGGGGCGCTTCGTCGAAGCGACAGCCTGTTGCGAGGAGCATTTGCGACAGCACGGTCCATCGGCGAACGCTTTTCATCTCATGGGTTTGGTGCGCGACGCCACCGGCAACCAGCCGGAAGCCAGCGACTATTACCGCAAGGCCCTTTATCTCGATCCCAATCACCACGAGGCCCTCATCCATCTGGCATTGCTGATGGAGAAAAAGGGCAACACGGCGGGGGCGCAGCTGTTGCGAAACCGCGCGCGTCGGCTGGAACAGAATAGCAAGAGCTGACATGAACGACCGCCCAGACATGGATCGAGACTTCACTCGCTCCAACGTCAACGATTGCTGGAACAGAATCGGCGTGCACGGCAACGCCTCGTGCCCGGAACTGGAAAAGCACGTTCACTGCCGCAACTGTCCGGTTTACTCCGCCGGGGCCTTGGCGTTGCTCGATGGCTATCCCCCGGCCAATTACCTCGCCGATTGGACGAGTCATTTCGCCGAGCCGAAGCAAGCCGAGGTGCTCGATACGCACTCGGTCGTCATTTTTCGCGTCGGCGCGGAGTGGCTCGCGTTGCCGACCCCCGTGGTCAGTGAAGTCACCAACCTGCCCCCGATTCACTCGCTGCCGCACCGGCGCAGCGGCGTGGTGATGGGTCTGGCGAACGTGCGCGGCGAGCTGCTGGTCTGTGTGTCGCTCGGCCAAGTGCTCGGTCTGGAACCGGCCGCCGAACCGAAGCGGGAGAAGCTTCGCGCGGTGCACGCGCGCCTGCTCGTGATCAGCCGCGAAGACGTGCGCACGGTTTGTCCGGTTGATGAAGTGCGCGGTATTCATCGCTTTCATCCGCGGGAATTGCAGGAAGTGCCCACGACTGTCGCGAAGGCCACGGCCACCTATTCCAAGGCGATACTGCCGTGGAACAAGCGCTCGGTCGGCCTGCTCGACGACCAGCTGTTGTTTTACACCCTGAAGCGGAGCGTCGCATGAAAGCCGAAGACCTGAGCCAGTTGTCGATGCTGGAGCTTTTCCGTCTGGAAGCGGAGAGTCAGGTCCAGGTGCTGACTGCAGGCCTGCTGGCGCTGGAGCGCAATCCGGTGGCCGTCGAACAGCTCGAGGCGTGCATGCGCGCGGCGCACTCGCTCAAGGGTGCGGCACGCATCGTCGGCCTCAGCGTGGGCGTCGGGGTGGCCCATACGATGGAGGACTGCTTCGTCGCCGCACAGCGAGGCCGCATCACACTGCGGCAGAAGCCGATTGACCTGCTGCTGCGCGGTGTGGATCTGCTGGCCCGCATTGCCAAAACACCCGAGGCCGAAGTCGGCCAGTGGACGGGCGAGAAGCCGGCGGAAGTGAACACATTCCTTGCGGCGCTAGCGGCTGTCCTTGAAGGCGGTGAGAACGGCGACTCCGCGGGCGATGCCGCGCCGGCACCGGCGTCCTTACTGTCCGAGCCGCAGCCAACCCAGCAAGGCGAACCGCAGCCGGCCGGCGCTGCGGACGTGCGCGAAAGCTCCGACCGCGTCTTGCGCGTGACCGCGGAGAATCTGAACCGCTTGCTCGGGCTGGCCGGTGAGTCACTGGTGGAGTCGCGCTGGCTCAAGCCGTTTGCCGAGTCACTGTTGCGGCTCAAGCGGCTGCATTACGACGCAGGGAAGACAGTGGACAGCCTGCGCGAAGCGTTGTCGGAGCAAACGCTGAACGAGCGGACCCAGACCGCGCTCGCCGACGCCCAGCATAGGATTCTCGAGTGCCAACAGCTCCTGTCGCAGCGGCTCGGCGAATTGGAGCTGTTCGACAGCCGCTCTGCCAATCTGGCGCATCGGCTTTACGACGAGGCGTTGGCCTGCCGCATGCGACCGTTCGCCGACGGCGTTCAGGGCTTTCCGCGGATGGTGCGCGACCTGGGCCGCTCGCTGGGCAAGGAGGCGAGGCTGGAGATTGTCGGGCAAGCGACGCAGGTGGACCGGGACATTCTGGAGAAACTCGACGCGCCACTGGGCCATCTGTTGCGCAACGCCGTCGATCACGGCATCGAATCGCCGGAGGAGCGGCGCACCGCCGGCAAGCCGGCCGAAGCTGTCGTGCACCTCGAAGCCCGCCACAGCGCCGGGATGCTGCAGATCATCGTGTCGGACGACGGCTGCGGCATCGACCTGGACAAACTGCGCGAGGCGGTCGTGAAGCGGAATCTCACCAACGCTGAGACCGCCCGCAAACTGAGCGAAGCCGAGCTGCTGGAGTTCCTCTTCCTTCCCGGCTTCACGATGAAAGATACCGTCACGGAGATTTCGGGGCGCGGCGTCGGGCTCGATGTCGTGCAGAACATGATCAAGCAGGTGCGCGGCGCCGTCCGCGTTGCGTCGCAACCCGGCAAGGGGGCGCGCTTCCTGTTGCAGCTGCCGCTCACGCTCTCGGTCGTTCGCACCTTGCTGGTGGATATCGGCGGCGAGCCGTACGCCTTTCCGCTCGCTTACATCGTCCGCACGCTCAAGTTGCCGAGAGAGCGGATCGAGCTGCTCGAAGGCCGCCAGCATTTCAACTTTGATGGCCGGCAAGTCGGCCTTGTCACTGCTCATCAAGTGTTGGAAGGCGGCGAACCCAAGCTCGTCGGCGACGAGCTGCCGGTCATCGTCGTGGGCGACCACAGCCGCACCTACGGGCTGGTCGCGGACCGTTTTCTCGGCGAGCGTGAACTGGTCGTGCAGCCGCTCGACGCGCGCCTCGGCAAGATCCAGGACATCAGCGCCGGCGCGCTTATGGAAGACGGTTCGCCGGTGTTGATCGTGGACGTCGAAGACCTGATCCGCTCGGTGGACAAGCTGGTGTCCGGCGGCCAACTGAACAAGGTGCGGCGCGAGGGGGCCGCCGCCATCGAGAAAACGCAAAAGCGCGTGCTCGTGGTGGACGACTCGCTAACGGTGCGTGAACTGGAACGCAAGCTTCTCGGCAACCACGGTTACGAAGTCGAAATCGCCGTGGACGGCATGGACGGCTGGAATGCCGTGCGCACCGGTCATTTCAATCTCATGGTCACCGACGTTGACATGCCGCGCATGGACGGCATCGAACTGGTCGCCCTGATCAAGAAGGACCCCAATCTGAGAACCCTGCCGGTGATGATCGTCTCCTACAAGGACCGCGAGGAGGACCGCCGGCGCGGACTCGAAGCGGGCGCGGACTACTACTTGACCAAAGGCAGCTTTCACGACGCGACGCTGCTGCAGGCGGTGGTGGACCTGATTGGCGAGCCCGACCTATGAAAATTGGCATCGTCAACGATCTGCCGATAGCCGTGGAGGCTCTGCGCCGAGTGGTGGCCTTGGAGCCGCAGCATCAAATCATCTGGGTCGCGCCCAATGGCGCTGAAGCCATGGAGTTGTGCGCCAAGGCGACGCCGGATCTGATCTTGATGGACCTGATCATGCCGGGGATGGGCGGCGTGGAGGCCACGCGTCGAATCATGGCCAGCACGCCGTGCGCGATCCTCGTCGTGACCGTCAGCGTGGGCGCCAACGCCGCGCATGTGTTCGAGGCGATGGGTTACGGCGCGCTCGACGCGGTGGATACACCGGCGCTTGGCTCCGGTAATCCACGCGAGACCGCTGCGTCCTTACTGGCGAAAATCGGCATGATCGGCAAACTCATCGGGGATAAGAACCGCGTCCCGATCCATGCCGAACGCGGCAGCGGTGCAGCGCCGGCGTCTCGGCAAAGCCGGCTGGTCGCGATTGGCGCCTCTGCGGGTGGTCCGGTGGCGTTGGCGAAGGTGCTGTCGGGACTGCCGAAGAATTTTCCAGCCTCAATTGTCGTCATTCAGCACGTGGACGAACAATTTGCCTCGGGAATGGCGGAGTGGTTGAGCCAGCAGTCTATTTTGCCGGTACGGATGGCCAAGCAAGGCGATCGTCCCACGGTTGGCACCGTGCTGCTTGCCGGCACCGACGACCACTTAATGCTAAAGACGGCCGACCGCCTTGCTTATACCCTGGAGCCGAGCGATTACGTTTACCGCCCATCGGTCGACGTTTTTTTCCAGAGCGACAATCTGCTCTGGCCGGGCGAGGTCGTGGGCGTGCTGTTGACCGGCATGGGACGCGACGGCGCGCTGGGCTTGAAAGCTCTGCGTAACAAAGGCCATTACACCATCGCGCAGGACCAGGCCAGCAGCGCGGTTTACGGCATGCCCAAAGCCGCCGCCGAAGCGGGCGCCGCAGTGGACATCTTGCCGCTGGAACGCATCGCGCCGAAGCTGGTC
>JBIOVC010000380.1:0-3276 GCA_044867545.1 Hyphomicrobiaceae bacterium
GCCCGACCTACAGGTTCACATCCAGGGGGAGGTGAAGAGCCGATCCAGAACGTATGTCAGGTCATGAAGCCGAGCGAGCCCGAGGCGTCGGGCTTGGCGCGGCTGATCTCGGCGAGCAGGGCGACCAGCTCGTCGCCGTTGCCGACGATGCCCAGCACTTCCGCCTGTTTCCGCGCCTTGGCGAAATCGCCCGGGGTGAGGTTGGAAAAGACGAGACCGCCGGCCGGCGCGGCATCGAGGCCGAAGAAGACGTGCCATGCGCGCTCGAGGCCCGGCCGATCGAGGTAGTCGAAGCGCACGTTGAAGGTGAAACGGCGGAGCGAAGCCTGGTCGATGCGCTCCATCAGGTTGGTCGTAAAGCAGATCGGGAGCGCATGCTCCTCCATCCAGGTCAGCATCTCGTTGACCTGCGTGATCTCCCAGGAGCGCTGCGCATCGCGGCGGTCGAGCAGCAGGCTGTCGGCCTCGTCGAACACGAGGAACGCGCCGGCTTCGCGCGCCTCCTCGAAGGCGTCGGCGATGTTGCGCTCGGACTGCCCGAGGTAGGGACCGAGGATGTCGGAGGCGCGCTTCTGCAGGATCTCGAGGCCGAGGCGGACGGCGAGATAGCGCGCGAAGGCCGACTTGCCGGTGCCGGGCGGCCCGTAGAGACAGAGCGAGAAGGCGCGGGCACGGCCGCCGACGAGCTGGTCGGCGAGCGCGATCAGGTCGCGGCTCGCGACGGTCAAGGCCGGGTCGAAGGCCGGAATGGCCGCGAGCCTCCGGGCGGTGACGCCGGAAACCGCGCGCATGATGCCGCGCGCCGCATGCTCGATGACCTCCGACCCGCCGCCGGCAAATCTCGCCGCGCGGATGGCGTTCTCGATGATCGCCGGTGTCGCGTCGATGCGCTCGGCCAATCGGGTGACATCGGCATCGGGGATGGCGAGGCCGGCCCGCTGCAGAAGCTGCTGCATGATGCGCTTCCTCTGCGAAGCCGGGGGGCGCTTCAGCTCGATGGCGAGCGTCATGCGGCGGAGCAGGGCAGGATCGATGTTGGCGAGCTCGTTCGAGGTCCACAGGATCGGGACCGGATTGGTCTCGAGCAGGCGGTTCAAATAGACCTTGGAGCCGCCGCGATTGATCAGGTGGACCGCAACATCCTCCATCTCGTCGAACAGCAACGCGGTGCGGGGCTCGCTCGCCAGCAGGCGCTCGGAGAACACGAGATCGGCGAGGCGGGCCGAGCGGTTGAACTCGGCATCCTGCGCATCCTCGCCGGCGGCGAACATCGTGAGCCCTGCGGCTTTCGCGGCGACCTTGGCAAGCTCGGTCTTGCCGGCGCCCGGCGGGCCGTAAAGCAGCACGTTGACGCCCTGGGCGCCGGCCTCGGCGCAGCCCTTCAGCACGGCGACGATGAGGTCGCGGTCGGCGGCGACGTGCTCGTAGTCGGAAAGGCCGACGGGGGAGGACAGCGGGGACCCCAACAGCGCATTGCGCATGGCGGCGAAGTCGGCGAAGTGGCGATCGAGGCAGGAGTTGAGGCGGAGCGGGATCGCATAGCGGCCACCATGGCCGGCGATCTGGTCGCCCTCGCGCAACTGCAGGAGGCCCGAGCCGATGAGATCGCTCGAGGGCGACAGCACCTCGTCGACGATGCGGATCGGCTCGCCGATCAGGTAGGCGATCGCGCGAGGGATCGGGCCCGAGCATTCGAGCACAGCGTTGGCGAGGTACTGGATCTGCTCGTAGCGCATGGCGCAGGCGACGAGCCCGACGATCTTCCAGGACGCGTCCGGCGAGGGAAGGCCGAGCGCCAGCACCAGCGATTCGACGTTGCTCGCCAGCGGCTCGGGGCGCTGCGTCTCGGTCGCCGCGGCATCCAGCATGCGGAGCAGCTCGGGGCGCGCCGCCAGGTAGGCCTTGGCAAAGTCGGCATGCTTGAAGCCGCTGCCGTACATGGTGCCGATGACGTCGGAGATCGCCCTCGGTACAGGCAGGCTCAGGCTCTCGGCTCGCTCGTTGAGCCAGAACACGATATGCCGAGCTGAGCGGATGGGCAGGTCCGGCCGCGAGATCACGCGTGCGAGGTAGCGCGCGATGAGCCCACGTTCGACATCGGTCACGGACATGGATACACCTGCGTCGGATCGGATCCCCGGAGCACCGCCAGCCTGCCCCGGTTGTGCAACGCTCCAAAATCCCCTTAGCTCTTCGCCTGTTCTTATCGGAAGCCGGCTGCGGCTCAAGTCCAAACACGGGAGGTGGCGTGAAGCAGTTTCCCGAGCACCTGGCCGACCGGTTCCGCCGCTTCAGGTTCCGGCATTTTGCGCCGAACATGGAGCACTACGAGCGGCTGGCGAGCTTCGGGCAGCATCCGGACGTGATGGTGGTGTCCTGCTGCGACAGCCGGGTCGATCCGGAGACCATCTTCAGCGCGATGCCGGGCGAGCTGTTCGTCGTGCGCAATGTCGCCAACCTCGTTCCGCCGTTCGAGACCACCGGCAAGTTCCACGGCGTCAGCGCCGCGCTCGAGTTCGCCGTGCTCAACCTGCGTGTGAAGCACATCGTGGTGATGGGCCATTCGGGCTGCGGGGGCGTCGCGGCCTCGCTGGACGAGCACGCCACGCAGCAGACGGAGGCGCAGTTCATCACCAACTGGATGTCGCTGCTGGACCCTGGCCGGTTGCGGGTGGTGGAGGGTCTCAAGGATAGGCCGATCGCCGAGCAGCGCGCGGCGCTGGAGCTCGAAGCGGTGAAGACCTCGCTCGACAACCTGCGAACGTTCCCGTGCGTGCAGGCGCTGGAGGGCAAGGGGCGGCTCGCCCTGCACGGAGCCTACTTTGACATCGCGGCCGGCTCGCTGTCGGCGCTCGATCAGGCGACGGGGGCGTTCGTGGCGATCTGAGGTGCGTCTCAAGACGACGCGTCTGCCGAACGACTCCAGGTCAATCCTCCCCGCGAGGAAGAGTGCGCAAACACGAAATTAATTGCTGTGCGGGCTGGCGCGACTGAGCCCGGCGAGAGGAATCTCCATGTGGCATTGTGCTCCCTCGGGAGCAAGAACATGGTCGACAGTCCCGCCGAGCTCATAAGGGATGAGCTCTCGAACGACTTGCATGCCGTAGCTGGACCTGCTCGGTGGTACGACTAAGGGTCCGCTGGTCTCACGCCATGTGAGAACCAGCCGGTCGCTCGCGCCGCCGTTGAGAGGCAAACGCCAATTGATCGACACCCGCCCCGAAGGGACGGAGAGCGCCCCGTGCTTTGCAGCATTCGTGACGAGCTCGTGAAGCA
>JBIOVC010000381.1:0-13661 GCA_044867545.1 Hyphomicrobiaceae bacterium
CAGATGAACGCATGCCGGAAGTCTCCGGCACCGAGATAGTGGCCGGCAACCACCTCGGGATTGACGTTGTGGCTCTCGATCGTCAGCGCCTCGGCGGTCCTGCCGTGCAAGGTCCGCCGCCGCTCCTGGGGCAGCGAGCTCATGGCCGCGTCGCGGAGGAGGGAATGGCTGAAGCGGTAGTAGTGCGGCTGCGTGGGCGCGACAATGCCACGCTCGGCGAGCAGATCGAGGCGGCGTGCGAGGCTGGTCGCGTCCATCTCCAGCGTCGTTGCCAGCGCCCGCACGTCGAAGTCGCGGCCGAGCACGGCTGCCGCCTGCGCAAGCGGTTTCAATTCGTCGAGGGCGTCGAGCCGCGCGGCCAGCGTCGCGTTGAGGCTGCTCGTCCCCGCCAGCAGATCATCGGTCGCGGAGAAGCGTCCGGTCTCAGCCCACAACCGCGCGAGCTCCACGGCGAATAGCGGGACGCCTTCGGATCGGTCCGCGATCGCCCGATGCGCCTCTGCGTCGAGGCTCGCGGCGAAGTCTTTCGCGGCCAGCATGCGGATCACATCGCCGTTCGTGAGCCGGTCGAGCATGATGTCGAGATCGATCGAGCCGGCCTCGAGCACGGGCGGCATCGGCTGGCGGCCAGTGCAGATGATGAGCGTCCGCCCGAGGTCGGCGCGGCGAGCGGCGAGCGTGGCCAGCAGCGTCAGCGTGGCCTGATCCGCCCAATGCAGATCCTCGAAGACGAGCGCGACCGGTCGCTGGGCGGCAACCCCGGCGATAGCACGGACGATGACTTCGACCAGGCGGGCAGGGGGCGCCGAAGCCTCGCTGCCGGGGTCAGGCCGGGCCCCCTCGTCAAGCCCGGCGAAGAGACCGAGCGCGTGGCGGTCCTCCTCGCCCAGTGATACGACGAGCCCGGTAGCGGCAAGCTCCCGCATGGCCTCGCGCACCGGCGCGAGCGGCGCATGGCGCGTCTCGGGCAGGCATTCGCCCTCGATCCAGACGCCTCCGCTTTCCGCAACGCGCTCGCTGAGGCCCGCAACCATCGCCGATTTGCCGATTCCGGCTTCTCCGCGCAGGAGGGCCACCAGGCTGGAGCCGGCACGCACCTGCTGCCAGCACCGGCTGAGCTGCTCCAGCTCCTCGTCGCGGCCGAACAGGTGGGCGGAGGCTTCCGCATCCGATCGCCGCCATCGGGTGCGCGGCCCAAGCACACGCCAGATCAAGACCTGGCCCGCCTCTTGCCCCGCTGCCGGAACGTAGGGCTCGCAGTCGAAAGCGCCGGCGCTGAGACGCCGGATGGTGTCACTCGCGATCACCGAATTGGGGGAGGCAAGCTCCAGGAGCCGTGTCGCCGTCTCGAGGGCGCTCACATTGGCTGAGCCCGTCTCGCCCGCGACCACGATCGAGGCATCGAGCGCGCAACTCGCCTTGAGCTCGGCCGCGCCGGCGATCTGGAGTGCTGCCTGCACGGCAAGGCGCGCATCTTCCTCCGTGGCCCGCGTGTAGCCCCACGATGCCGCCATAGCATGCGGTGAAGGCATGGGACGGCCGCCGTAGCGCTCGCTCACTTCGCCGGCATGCCTGGCGAGGCGCGCACGGGCATCGGCGTCGTCAGGATGGTGGGCCGTGTCGCAGACGAGCACGATCACCTGCCGGCGCTGGGCCGCACCGACCTGGAGCCCGATCCAGCGCAGCGCGAAGTCGTCGGCCTTGGAGCCGCCAAGCGCGCCGCCGCCCGGCGCCGTCACCCGCCCGTGCGCGTCATAGGGCAATCAATCGCCAGGCAAACTTGATCCCGCCCCAACCGGCAAGGTGTCGCCTCTCCCGCATATCGAGCTCCCGCAACTCCGCGAGCCGGAAGAAGCACCTGGAAATTTCAGGGTGGTTCGGCGAGAACCCAGGTACACTAGAGCCGGTTCGCGCCTAATTCTACCCGTTCGTCAGCTAGCGGAAAAGGCGTATACGTCTAATTTCGTTGACGGAGTATGAGGACAAGCGTGATGGAACGAGGAGGCGAATGAAGTTCGGCCGCATACCCGTCTCCGAGGCACTTGGCGCGATCCTTGCCCACTCGCATCAGACCGCCTCGGGTGCGCTGAAAAAAGGGCGAAAGCTGACCGCCGGCGATCTCGATCGTCTGGCCACCGCGGGTCTGACCGAGGTTGTCGTGGCTCGCCTCGAGCCGGGCGACGTCGGCGAGGATGACGCAGCCGTCCGCATCGCGCGCGCCATCGCCGGTCCGGGCGTCAGGATCGCCGAGCCCTTCACCGGGCGCAGCAATCTCTTTGCCGACACCGCCGGAGTTGTCGCGATCGATGCTGCGCGCATCGACGCGCTGAACCGCATCGACGAGGGGCTCACGGTCGCGACACTGCCTTCCTTCGAGCGCGTGGCGGCCGGCGAGATGCTGGCAACCGTCAAGGTCATCACCTTTGCGGTGTCCGAGGCGACTGTCACCCGCGCGGTGCAAACCGCCGGGCAGGGTGGACTCGTCTCGCTTAGCGCGTTCACGCCGAAACGCGCCGGTCTGGTCCTGACCCGGCTTGCAGCGACCAAGCCGAGCGTCCTCGCCAAGCGCGAGCGCGTCATGGCCGACCGTCTCACCGGCGCAGGCAGCGAGCTTGCCGAGACCCTTATCGTCGCGCATGAGATCGATGCAGTCCGCTCGGCGATCCACGCGCTCGCCGGGCGCGGATGCGATCCGATCCTGGTGTTCGCCGCTTCCGCCATCGTCGATCGCGGCGACATCGTCCCCGCTGCGATCGAGGCAGCCGGCGGCCGCATCGTCCATCTTGGCATGCCGGTCGACCCTGGCAATCTGCTGCTGATGGGCCGCCTCGGCACGGCCGATGTGATCGGGGTGCCGAGCTGTGCCGGCTCGCCGAAGCGCAATGGCTTCGACTGGGTGCTGGAGCGCCGTCTGGCGGGCATGGATGTCGGTTCCGGCGAGATCGCCGCCATGGGCGTCGGCGGGCTGCTGAAGGAGATCGCAACCCGTCCGCAACCACGCGACGAGAAGGGCACGAGCCTCGCTCTCGCCGCCCGGCGCGAGCCGAGCATCGCCTGCATCGTGCTCGCCGCCGGACGCTCGACCCGCATGGGCGCCGCCAACAAGCTGCTCGCGGACATCTCGAGCCGGCCGATGGTGCGTCACGCCGTCGAGGCCGCGCTGACGAGCCGCGCCCGGCCGGTCGTCGTGGTCACCGGTCACCAGGCGGACGAGGTCGCGGCTGCCCTGTCGGGCCTCGACGTGGAGATCGTGCATAACCCGCAGTTCGCCGCGGGGCTGAGCGGCTCGCTCAAGGCCGGCCTCGACGCACTGCCCGAAGCCGTCGATGGCGCCATCGTCCTGTTGGGAGACATGCCGCAGATCGAGCCCCAGCACATCGACCGGCTGATCGCCGCCTTTGCGCCCAAGGAAGGCCGCTCGATCGTCGTCCCGGTCTATCAGGGCCGCCGCGGCAATCCGGTGCTGTGGGGCGTCGACTACTTCCCCTCCATGCGCCGGCTCGAAGGCGACGTGGGGGCAAAGCGCCTGATCGCGGAGCATGCCGATCAGGTCGTCGAGGTCGATCTCCACTCGGCGGCCGTGCTGGCCGACATCGACACGCCGGAAGCGCTCGCCGAGCTACGCCGCAAGCCGTGATCCGCAATCCTCAGCGCGCGAACAGGTAGACCCCGAGCAGCACCAGGATCGCCGCCCCGACGGCCCAGGCCCACACCGGAATCTCCTGCAGCCCGCCCTTGGCCGGCGCCGCTGCCGGAGCTGCCTCCGCAGGCGCCGGCCCGCCGACGATCTCCTCGAACCGGTTGAAGAACTGGCCGGCAAGCATCTTCGCGGCGCTGTCGATCAGTCGCGAGCCGATCTGCGCGAGCTTGCCCGCCACCTGCGCGTCGACGTCGTAGCTGAGCTTGGTTCCGTTGCCGTCGGGCTCGAGCCGGACGCGCGCCGACCCCCTGGCATTGCCGGCCGCGCCGGCCGATCCGGAGCCCGAGATCGTATAGCCGTTGGGCGGGTCGAGATCGGAGAGCTGCACCTGGCCGTTGAACCTCGCCTGCACCGGCCCGATCTTGGTCGCGACCGTCGCCTTGAATTCGGTGTCGGAGACCTTCTCGAGGCTCTCGCAGCCAGGGATCGCGCGCCGCAGCACGTCGGGATCGTTGAGCGCCCGCCAGACCTCTGCCGGCCGGGCTTTGATGCGGTTCTCGCCAGTGAGCTTCATGGTGGGGTTCCTCGCCGCGCATTATGCCCTAAAGTCCGCACGCATTGCCACGGCACGACGGGTTTGTCACGCCGGCGGTGGCTCGACCGACCACGGCACGATCACCTTCGCCGTCCCGTGCTGAAGCTCGAGCGCGCGGATGGCGAAGACCTTCCGCAGCAGCTCCGGCGTCAGCACCTCCTCCGGCGGGCCGTCCGCCGCAATCCGCCTTCCGCTGAGCACGACCACCCGCGTCCCGAACCGGGCGGCGAGTGCCAGATCGTGCAGCGCCGCGATCACCACTCCGCCCCGGTCCGCCGTCCGCCGCAGCACCTCCAGCACCGCCAGTTGATGCGCCGGATCGAGGCTCGCGGTCGGCTCGTCGGCGAGCAGCAGCGGCGCCTCGACCGCGAGCGCCCGGGCGAGCATCACGCGCGCCCGCTCGCCGCCCGACAGCTCCGTCACCGGACGCTCCGCCAGTGCCCCGGCATCCGCGGCGTGAAGCGCCCGCTCGACCGCCGCCTCGTCCTCCGCCGTAAGCCGGTTGAGGCTCGAGGCATGGGGCGCCCTCCCGATGGCGACGACCTCCCGCGCGGCGATCGGCCAATGCACGACATGGCCTTGCGGCAGGTAGGCGACCATCCGCGCGCGCGTCTTTGGCGCGAGCGCTGCGAGCACCTTTCCGGCGAAGCTGATGCGCCCTTCGTGCGCTATCAGTGCGCACGTCGCGCGTACCAACGTGGTCTTTCCTGCGCCGTTAGGGCCAAGCAGGCACACCAGCTCGCCCGGCCGCGCCGATAACGACACGTTCTGTAGGATTTCCCGGCCGCCGAGCCGGACGGTGACCCCCTCGATCTCGAGGCTCATGCTGCCGGCTCCTGCAGCAGGTCGCCCTGGCGCCGCTTCAGGACGAGCCAGACGAAGAACGGCACGCCGATCATCGCCGTCAGCACGCCGACGTGGATCTCGCCTCTCGCCGGGATCAGCCGCGCGGCGCAGTCGGCGGCGAGCAGCAGGGCGGCGCCGGCCAGCATCGCCGGCACATGCACCCGCGCCGGATCGTGACCGACCAGCGGCCGGATCAGGTGCGGCGTGACGAGCCCGATGAAACCGATCACGCCTGCCACCGCCACCCCGGCGCCGACGCCCGCCGCCACCCCGAGCAGCGTCATCCACTGCAGCCGGGTGACATCGACGCCGCTCGATCGGGCGACGTCCTCGCCGAGGCTGAGCGCGGTGAGCCCCGACCGCCCGGTGAGCAGCAGGACCGCCGCCGCCAGCATGAACGGCGCTGCCAGCGCGACGTGGCGGAAGCTGCGGTCCTCGAGCGACCCGAGCAGCCAGAACGCGATCTCGAGCGCGGCGTAGAGATTGGGGGCGAGGTTGAGCGTCAGCGCGATTAGCGCACCGGCGAGGCTCGACAGTGCGAGGCCGGCGAGCAGCACGGTCATCATGTTGGCGCTGCGGCCGGCGAGCGCGACGAGCGCCAGCACCGAGAGGAGCGCCATCGCCACCGCCGCGACCGGCAGCGCGAACGACAGCGCGTCGGCAAGCCCGAGCGCGATCGCGAGCACCGCCCCGAATGCGGCCGCCCCCGGCGCGCCGAGCACGTCCGGCGCTGCAAGCGGATTGCGAAGCAGCCCCTGCAGCGCCGCGCCCGAGAGTGCCAACGTCGCCCCGATCATTATGGCGAGCAGCGTGCGCGGCAGCCTGATCTCCTGCACGATCAGCACGTCGATCGGATCGCCCTGGCCGACAAGCGCCCAGAATGTGGTCACCGGCCCGAGCCGTGCCGGCCCGAGCGCCAGCGACCAGAGCACGAGCAGCAGTACAGCGGCAGCGAGGCCCGCGATGAGCTTCCATTGGCTGATGCGCATCCTGACCCGTGCTCCGAAGACCGCAGGCCGTCGATTGGTCGTCGGCTTTGCAGGAAGTGGTGTGAGCGGCGCGCAGATCGATGACAGGCCCGGCCCGCGAATTCAAGTGATAGGATGCCGACGGACCAAGCCGTCCGGATCGCCGCTCCAGTACGCCGGGCGGATTGACGGTGGTCATTCCGGCCAGCGGTCTTGCGGCTCATTCTCCGCCTCGTGATAGAACCTCTCCGACAACTGCCCAAGGGGGAATGCGAGGATGGTGCTCGCCTGGCTCGAGTTCGGCGTTGCCGCCGTGGTGATCGCGGCCTCGGGAGTCTGGCTCGCCAGGTTCGGTGATGCCATAGGCGAGAAGACGCGTCTCGGCGGCACCTGGGTCGGCGTCATTCTCGTTGCCACTGTCACCTCGCTTCCCGAGCTCGTGACCGGCATATCCTCGGTCACGCTCGCCGATGCGCCGAACATCGCCGTGGGCAACGCTCTCGGAGCCTGCGTCCTCAATCTCGCTCTCGTTGCCGTCCTCGACTTCCTGTATCGGGAAATGCCGATCTACCTGAAGGCGAGCGGCGGGCACATCCTGTCGGCCGGGTTCTCGATCATCATGATCGGGCTGGTTGCCTTCAGCCTGTTGGCCGGCGAGGTCGCCGGCCTAGCTCTCTGGCACGTCGGCATCTACAGCCCGGCCATCTTTCTCCTCTACGCGGTGGCGGTCAGGTCGATCTTCCTGCAGGAGCAGCGGCGGTCTGCGGAACAGGAGTTCGGCGACCGCTACGCGAACCTCTCGCTGCTGCAAGCCCTAGCCGGCTACGCCGCCGCCGCGGCCGCCATCGTCGCCGCCGGCATGGTGCTGCCGTTCACCGCCGTGCGTCTGGCGGAGGTGATGAATTGGGGCCAGTCGCTTGTCGGCACCTTGTTCGTGACCGCCGCGACATCGCTGCCCGAGGCCGCCGCCACCCTCGCGGCGCTGCGTATCGGCGCGATCGATCTCGCGATCGGCAACCTGCTCGGCAGCAACCTGTTCAACGTCCTGATCATCGCCATCGACGACGTCGCCTATCTGCGCGGTCCCTTGCTTTCGCATGTCTCCGACACGCATGCAGTGTCGGCGCTCTCCGCCCTGACCATGACCGGGGCCGCAGTGGTCGGCCTGCACTACCGGCCGAAGACACGCTTATTCCAGGTTGTCGGCTGGATCAGCCTCGCGCTGGTGTTGATGTACGTGCTGAATGGTCTCGTCCTCTACCTGCGCGAAAGCTGAGCGCCCGCATCGGCGAGGCCGGCAGCTCTCACATATCGCTTTTCGATATCGAATTTCGATGATACGTTCGGCGGCAGGGAAATTCGCATGCGCCATCAAGAGCTGCTCACCGGCTTCGTGCGGCTGCATATCCTGCACCATGCGGCCGAGCAGGAAGTCTATGGGCAATGGATCATCGAGGAGCTGGCTCGTCACGGCTACCGCCTGAGCCCTGGCACGCTCTATCCGATGCTGCACGGCATGGAGCGCAAGGGCTACTTGCGGGCGCGCGCAACGAAGGCGGGGCGGTCGGCGCGGCGGCTCTATCGGGCAACCCCGCTCGGCCGTCGGGCCCTGGAGGTTGCCAAGGAGAAGCTGCGCGAGCTGGTGGGCGAGCTGATCGAGGAACGTTGAGCCGCCGGGCGTAAAGGCTCTCCGACCGAAATCGAATCGCTCCCCTTGTCATCCCGGCCGGAGCGAAGCGGAGAGCCGGGAACCAGGGGCGCCGGGGGTCTCTGCTCGGCGCTGGGTCCCGGATATTGCGCAGCTTGCCCCGGCCTCCGAGCCGGGGCGCAATTCCGGGATGACAGGTTTTGGTCAAGAGAAAGCCAGTGTCGGGAGGGATGCGATGGAGGACAAGGCCGTTGGCGAGCTCGACACGGCAAGGAGCAGTGCCGCAGAGGTGCTGCTGATCTTTCTGCGGCTCGGCTTGACCTCCTTCGGCGGCCCGATCGCGCACATCGGTTACTTCCACGATGAGTTCGTGCTTCGCCGCCGGTGGCTGCAGGAGAGGACCTACGCCGATCTCGTGGCGATGTCGCAGTTCCTGCCCGGGCCGGCGAGCAGCAAGGTCGGCATCGCCATCGGGCTTTCCCGTGCGGGATATCTCGGCGCGGTTGCGGCGTGGATCGGGTTCACGGTGCCTTCGGCGCTCGCGCTCGTGCTGTTTGCCTACGGGATCGGGACACTGAGTGAGGCTCTCGGCAGCGGCTGGCTTCACGGTCTCAAGGTGGCCGCCGTCGCCGTCGTCGCCCAGGCCGTCCTTGCCATGATGCGCTCGCTCGCTCCGGATCGCGAGCGCGCAACGCTCGCGGTGATAGCCGCCGCGCTCGTGATTGCAGTCCCCTCCGCCTGGGGCCAGGTCGGTGCAATTGTGCTAGGCGGCATCGCCGGGCTGGTGCTGCTCAGAAGTGCGGCGCCGACCGATCACGTAGCGCTGCCCCATCCGGTCAGCCGGACAGCCGGAATCGTGGCGCTTCTCCTGTTCTTTGCGCTCCTGTTCGGGCTGCCCCTGCTGGTCGCTGCCGTCCCCAACCATGGCCTCACCCTGTTCGAGGCGTTCTTCCGCGCAGGCTCCCTGGTGTTCGGCGGCGGCCATGTGGTGCTGCCGCTGCTGCAGGCCTCCGTGGTGCCACCCGGCTGGGTGACCAACGATGCCTTTCTCGCCGGCTACGGCGCCGCCCAGGCTGTTCCGGGCCCGCTGTTCACCTTCTCGGCCTACCTCGGCGCTGTGATGGGGCCGGAGCCGAACGGCTGGGCTGGAGCCATCCTGTGTACGATCGCCATGTTCCTGCCCTCGTTCCTGTTGGTCATCGGCCCGCTCCCGTTTTTCGATGAGCTTCGCCGGCGGCAGTGGGCGCAATCGGCGCTGCGTGGCGTCAATGCCGCCGTCGTCGGCCTGCTGCTGGCGGCACTCTACGACCCTGTCTGGACGGCGGGCATCACCAGTGGGGCCGACTTCGCGCTGGCGATCGGCGCGTTCCTGCTGCTCTTCATGTGGAAGACGCCGCCGTGGCTGGTGGTGATCCTGAGCGCCGTGGCGGCAGGGCTCATCGCCGCCTGGCCGGCCTTGGTGCCGTGAATTCGCCAAATCGCCAAATCGGCAAGTGCCACGACTTCACGACTTGGCGATCTCACGACTTCACGGCTGCGAGGCCTCGCGCATCTCCCTGATCGCGGCGCGCGCCAGCTCATCCGCCCGCTCGTTCTCGACCTCGCCGGCATGTCCGCGCACCCAGTGCCAGGAGACCTCGTGCGGGGCCTGTGCCGCATCGAGCCGCTGCCACAGCTCGGCGTTCTTGACGGGCTTCTTGTCCGCGGTGCGCCAGCCGTTGCGCTTCCAGGAGTGAATCCAGCTCGTCACGCCGTTGCGCAGGTACTGGCTGTCCGTGTGCAGCTCGACGATGGAAGGACCCTTGAGCGCTTCGAGTGCCGAGATCGCCGCCAGCAGCTCCATGCGGTTGTTCGTGGTGACCGCCTCCCCGCCTGCGATCTCCTTGCGGTGCCCGCCTGAAATGAGCACCGCGCCCCAGCCGCCGGGTCCCGGATTCCCCGAGCATGCGCCGTCGGTATAGATCACGATCCGCGGCTTCCCTCTGCGGCTCATGGCGCCTCTTCGAGACCGTACTCGCGCGCCGAGCGCACCGACTGGTGGAAGGTGAGCCGGCGCACGTAGTCGAACGGATCGTGCGGGTCGACCAGCGCGCCGTGCGCGGTGTTGAGCCAGTCGTGCGCGCGCGTCAGCAGGAAGCGCAGCGCCGCGCCTCGGGCAAGCAGCGGCAAGGCGGTCCGCTCGGAAGGCTCCAGCGTACGCACGCTCTCGTAGCCGCGCATCAGCGCCTGCCCCTTGGTGATGTTGAAGGAAAAGTCGGCCTCGAAGCACCAGGCGTTGAGGCAGACGGCGATGTCGTAGGCGAGCCAATCGTTGCAGGCGAAGTAGAAGTCGATGAGGCCCGAGAGCTGGCCGCCGAGGAAGAACACGTTGTCGGGAAAGAGATCGGCGTGGATGATGCCCTCCGGCAGCCCCTGCGGCCAGTTGGGCAGGAGCGCGGCAAGCTCGCGCTCGATCAACGCCCCGAGCCCCGGCCGCACCTCGTCCGCGCGGGGCGCGAACCGCTCGTAGAGCGGCCGCCAGCCGTCGGGTCCGAGCGCGTTCGCGCGGGTGAGCCCATAGCCTTTGGCCGCGTGGTGCATGTCGGCGAGCGCCTTGCCGACGAGCGCGCAATGGCGGGGCTCCGGTCGGCGCACGAACACGCCGTCGAGGAACGTCACCAGCGCGGCCGGCCGGCCGGCAAGCTCGCTCAGGTGCTGTCCGTGCCGGTCGCGCAAGGGCGTCGGACAGCTCACGCCCGAGATCGCGAGGTGCTCCATCAGCCCGAGGAAGAACGGCAGGTCCTTGGGGTCGACGCGCTTCTCGTAGAGCGTGAGGATGAAGCGTCCCTTTGCGCATTCGACTAGGTAGTTCGTGTTCTCGACGCCCTCCGCGATGCCCTTGTAGGAGCGCAGCTCCCCGAGCCCGTAGCCCGCAACGAAGCGGCCAAGATCGTCGTCGTTGACCTCGGTGTAGACGGCCATGGCTTCGGATCAGGGTTGGGCGGCAGCGCGCAGCTCGCGCGGCACGTTGAAGGCGACGCGCTCCTCGCTCGTGACGACCGTCTCGATGCGGACCTCGAAGCGCTGGCGGAAGGCATCGATGATCTCCGCCACCAGCGTCTCCGGCGCCGACGCCCCGGCCGTGATCCCGACCGTGCCGGCTCCGGCAAAACGCGACCAGTCGATATCGCCGGCGCGCTCGATGAGCATGGCGTTGGCGCAGCCCGCCCGCTGCGCCACCTCAACGAGCCGCATCGAGTTGGAGCTGTTCGGCGCGCCGACCACGATCAGGTGCTGGCAGCGGCCGGCGATCGCCTTGACCGCCGTCTGCCGGTTGGTCGTGGCGTAGCAGATGTCCTCCTTGTGGGGAGCGGCGATCGAGGGAAAGCGCTCCTTCAGCACGGCCACGATCGCCGCGGTGTCGTCGACCGAAAGGGTGGTCTGCGTGACGTAGGCGAGCCTCTCCGGGTCGCGCGGCGTAAAGGCCCGGGCATCCGCCAGCGTCTCGATCAGCGTCACGGCGCTCGGCGGCAGCTGGCCCATCGTGCCGATCACCTCCGGATGTCCGTTGTGCCCGATGAGCACGATCTCCCGGCCGAGCTCGAAGTGGCGCTCCGCCCCCTTGTGCACCTTGGAGACCAGCGGGCAGGTGGCGTCGAGGAAGAACATGTTGCGCCGGCGGGCGTCCTCCGGCACCGATTTCGGCACGCCATGTGCCGAGAACACCACAGGCGCGTCCGTTTCCGGGACCTGATCGAGCTCGTCCACAAAAATGGCGCCTTTTGCCCGAAGAGAATCGACCACGAACCTGTTGTGGACGATCTCGTGGCGCACGTAGACCGGGGGACCGAATCGAGCGAGCGCAAGCTCGACGATCTGTATGGCGCGGTCGACGCCCGCGCAGAAGCCACGGGGACTGGCGAGCAGAATGGTTAACGGCCGGCGGTACAGCCCGCCCTCGGGGGTCGGTGGCATGGCACGCATGGTCAGGTCTGGCCGCTCAAGGGCTGCATGTCTGGTTGCTACGCGTTTGGGTTCGTCCTGTCGAGGGCACTGAGTGTGAGGTGGGGCTAGTGTGATGATCGAGAAGTCCGCAACATCGGGTCGGGTCAGGTTCGTCAGCGGACTTCTCGATCTGAATCACACTAGAAACGTTGATCTTGCTAGTGTCCTTCAGATCGCGAAATTCATTCCGAGCTCGCGGCACAATGAGACGAATTTCGCGATCAGGACACTAGGGTGTTGAGTATCGAGGCGCAGAGCACGACTGCGTCGGGACCGGTAGGTCGGATGCCGGCTTGCAACGAGGACCGGGACATCTTGACGCGAACCGCGAGCAGCGGTGCCGTTGGTGCATTGGGGCGCTGGTGCGCCCTGGGCTTCATTGTGCTCGCCGTGCCCGGATGCGGCCTGTCGTCCATCACCTCGGGCTTGGGCGGTGGCATCTTCGGCGGCTCATCCAACACGCAGTCGGGCTCGGCCTCGATCACCGAGGAGCAGCTCCTTTCGGATGCGAAGTCCGAGGTCGGCCAGGGCGGCTCGTTCGGCGGCGTCGAGCACGGCTGTCCGCGCTTCACAGTCTGGGCGCGCGACAACGCGGTGACGATCTACGAGGTGGGCCGCACCGGCGACGGGCTCGCCGTCATGCATCGCGGCGAGCTGACCAAGACTGCCCGCGAATGCCGCATCGAGCCGGGCCGCGTCACTGTCAAGTACGGCTTCTCTGGCCGCGTGCTGCTGGGTCCCAAGGGGCGCAACGGCACGGTCAGCCTGCCGGTCACCGTGTTCGTGACGGACGCCAAGCGCGAGCGCCTGAAGACGGAACAGATGAAGATCGAGGCTGCGGTCTCGATCGATCGGCCGATCGGCTACTTCTCGGCCGTGCGCACCGTCACCTTCAACATCCCCGAGGGAACGCGGCCGGGAGAGTTCGAGCTGTTCGTCGGCTTCGAGCGCGATATTCCGGGCTCCGGCTGACAGGCCGGTTCAAATTCGCCACGCGCCGATTGACAGGTGCTCGGGTCAGCCTGTCTACTCCCACGACCACGCAAGACCGTCCGACTGCCGGGGGCATCCGGTCTGCCGCCGGCACCGCCGGAATCTCGGAGGAGTAAGGACCGCACGCGTTGGCGCCCTGCGCGCTGATCCCTGCGGCTTTCGCCTTGAAACGCACACCCCTCTACGATCTGCACATCGAGCTCGGCGCCAAGATGGTGCCGTTCGCCGGCTACGAGATGCCGGTCCACTACGCGCTCGGCGTGCTGAAGGAGCATCTGCACACCCGCGCCGCGGCCGGCCTGTTCGACGTGAGCCACATGGGCCAGGCCCTGCTCCGTGCAGGCGACGGGCGCTATGAGACGGTGGCCGCCGCCTTCGAGGCGCTGGTGCCGGCCGACGCCCAGGGCCTCAAATCGGGTCGCCAGCGCTACACCCAGCTCACCAGCGACGACGGCGGCATCCTCGACGATCTGATATTCACACGGCCCCGCGACACGGCGCAGGGCGGCGTCCTGGGCCTTGTCGTCAACGCTTCCCGCAAGGAGGTCGACTTCGAGCACATCGCCGCCCGGCTGGCGAAGGGCGTTCGCCTGGAGCCCGAGCCCGATCGCGCGCTGCTCGCGCTGCAGGGGCCGAAGGCGAAGGATGTATTGGCGCGTTTCTCGCCCGATGCGATCGCGCTCCCCTTCATGAGCGTCTGCAGCACGAAGCTCCGCTCCTTCGACTGCCGGATCAGCCGGTCGGGCTACACCGGTGAGGACGGCTTCGAGATTTCGATCCCATCCGGCGACGCGGTGGAGCTGGCGCGCATGCTGCTCGCCGAGGAGGGCGTCGAGCCGATCGGGCTCGGTGCTCGCGACAGCCTGCGGCTCGAGGCCGGCCTATGCCTCTATGGCAATGACATCGACGAGACCACCTCGCCCATAGAGGCGGGCCTTGCCTGGTCGATCCAGCGGCGCCGGCGTGAGGCGGGCGGATTTCCCGGCA
>JBIOVC010000382.1:0-7526 GCA_044867545.1 Hyphomicrobiaceae bacterium
CATCCTGTTCCCTAGCCCTCCTGCGCCTTGGCTCTGTGCCCACAACAGCTTTCCACCTGTTCGCTCGACTCTGCACTGCCCCATGCCTGCTACTGCCTACTGCCTACTGCCTACTGCCTACTGCCTACTGCCTACTGCCTCACCCCTTCATCAGGTTGACGTCCTCGACCGCAATCGATCCGCGGTTGCGGAAGTAGACGACGACGATCGCAAGGCCGATCGCAGCCTCGGCGGCGGCGACGGTCAGCACGAACATGGTGAAGACCTGGCCGACCAAGTCGCCGAGGAAATGGGAGAAGGCGACGAGATTGATGTTCACGGCGAGCAGCATCAGCTCGATCGACATCAGGATGACGATGACGTTCTTCCTGTTGAGGAAGATACCGAGGATGCCGAGCGTGAACAGGCACGCTGCAACGGTCAGGTAATGGCCGAGCCCGATCGCCATGTCACCTCTGCATCTCGCGGGAAGGCACCAGTGCCTCGCCGGGCTTGACGTTGACGACCTCGATGGCAGTCTTCGGGCCCCGCGCCACCTGCGCCGCGATAGACTGCCGCTTGACGCCTTCCTTGTGGCGGAGTGTCAGGACGATCGCGCCGATCATGGCGACAAGCAGGATCAGGCCGGCGACCTGGAAGAAGTAGGCGTAGTTGGTATAGACGATGCGGCCGAGCGCCTCGGTGTTGGTCAGGCCAGCACCTGCAGTCGGAACCGGCGCCGCCACGCTGCCAGAGAGACCGGGCGTGATGACACGGAAGCCCAGCACCATCACGAGCTCCGCCAGCACGATGCCGCCGATGAGGAGGCCGAGCGGCGCGTTGCTAATGAAGCCGGCGCGCAGCTCGGCGAAGTCGACGTCGAGCATCATGACGACGAACAGGAACAGCACGGCGACCGCGCCGACGTAGACGATGACGAGCAGCATCGCCAGGAATTCGGCGCCGAGCAGCACGAACAAACCGGCGGCGTTGAAGAAGGCCAGGATCAAGAACAGCACCGCATGCACCGGATTGCGGGCGACGATCACCATCGCGCCCGCGAGCACGGTCAGGAAGGCGAACAGGTAGAAGAAAGCGCCGGTCAGCCCCATCGGATCATTCCGCCCCGCCCTCGCGCGATACGCTCCGGCGCCGCGCCTGCTCGGCCTCGACCGCCAAGCTGTGGGATTGCCAAAGCTGCCGCGACTTGGCCCTGCGGTAGGGCCAATAGCCCAATGCCGCAGCCAAACCAAGCAGCAAAATGGCGAATGCCCAGTAGACGCCGAAGATCAGCCCGCTCGTGAACCAGATGGCGACGATGAGCGCCAGGCCGACGAGCGCAATCTGCAGCCAGCCATGCTCGAGCTCGCGACCGATCTGATCGCCGACGATCCGGCGATAGCCCTCGAGCTCCTCGTCGGTCAGCGCGCTGAGGAAAGCTCGCCATCGCTCAGCGGTATTTGGCATCGAGTGCAATATTGTCGGCAAGCTCGCGCTCCCATCGATCGCCGTTCGCGAGCAGGCGTTCCTTGTCGTAGTAGAGCTCCTCGCGGGTCTCGGTCGCGAACTCGAAGTTCGGCCCCTCGACGATGGCGTCTACCGGGCAGGCTTCCTGGCACAGCCCGCAGTAGATGCACTTCACCATGTCGATGTCGTAGCGGGTTGTGCGCCGCGTGCCGTCGTTGCGGCGGGGCCCCGCCTCGATGGTGATCGCCTGGGCCGGGCAGATCGCCTCGCAGAGCTTGCAGGCGATGCAGCGCTCCTCGCCGTTCGGATAGCGGCGCAGGGCGTGCTCACCGCGGAAGCGGGGTGAGAGCGGCCCCTTCTCGAAGGGATAGTTGAGCGTCTTCTTCTCGGTGAAGAAGTAGCGCATCGACAGGAAGAACGCGGAGACGAACTCCGCCAGGAACAGCGATTTGACCGCTTGGGCGACGCTCATGGTCAATGGCCTTTCCCCGCTACTCCGCGGCGCCGAAGGTGTACATCAGCACCGGTATCAGCACCAGATTGGCGTGGGCGAGCACGCGGAGCTGCCGGGCGCTCGCGGTGCTTTCCGCGCCCGGCTTGTCCCGCTCGAGCTTCTGCGCGATCCACATCAGCAACGCGTGGCTGGCGAGCCCGATGCTGAGGCCGATCAGGCCGTAGATCATCGCGATGCTCATCGCTGCCTGCCTCCCTCCTCACAGCGCCAGATTGGCGTAGTGCAGCACGCCCGCGACCGCCACCACCATGGCGAGCGACAGCGGCAGGAACACCTTCCAGCCGAGCCGCATGAGCTGGTCGTAGCGGTAGCGCGGCACCATCGCCTTCACCATGGCGAACATGAAGAACACCAGCACCGTCTTGGCGAGGAACCAGAAGATGCCCGGCACCCAGTTGAAGGGCGGCAGGTCCACCGGCGGCAGCCAGCCGCCGAGGAACAGGATCGTCGTCAGGGCGCATATGGTGGTGATCGCCACGTACTCGCCCAGCATGAACAAGAGATAGGGAGTGGAGGAGTATTCCACCATGAAGCCGGCAACGAGCTCCGACTCGGCCTCGACGAGGTCGAAGGGCGGCCGGTTGGTCTCGGCGAGACCCGAGATGAAGAACACGACGAACATCGGGAACAACGGCAGCCAGAACCAGTTGAAGAGGCCGAACGGTCCCTTCTGCGCGTTGACGATGTCTGACATGTTGAGCGAGCCGACGCATAGCAGCACGGTGATGATGACGAAGCCGATCGAGACCTCGTAGGACACCATTTGCGCTGCGGAGCGGAGCGCGCCCATCAGCGGATACTTCGAGTTCGACGCCCAGCCGCCCATGATGATGCCGTAGACGCCGAGCGAGGAGATCGCGAGGATGTAGAGGATGCCGACGTTCAAGTCGGAGATGACCCAGCGGCCGAAGCTGTCCTCGTTCAAGGGGATGACCGCCCAGGCGGCAAGCGCACAGGCCGCCGTCGCCAGCGGCGCCAGCAGGAACACCGCCTTGTCGGCTCCGGCGGGGATCACGGGCTCCTTCAGCACGAACTTCAGGAAGTCGGCAAACGACTGCAGCAGGCCCAGCGCGCCGACCACGTTGGGGCCGCGCCTGATCTGCACCGCCGCCCACACCTTCCTGTCCATCAGCAGCAGGAAGGCGATGACGATGAGGAGGGAGACGAGCAGCAGCAGGCTCTGGGCCACCATGATGAGTAGCGGCCAGCCATAGTCCCACCAGAGCTGCAGCGCGGTTTCCATGGAGCTCTCTAGTCCCCTATTCCGCCGCGGCACGCTGGCCGCTGACGTTCCTCTGCAGCGCGCTGAGCTCGGCCATTACGGTAGAAGCACGCGCGATCGGGTTGGTCAGGTAGTAGTCTTCGATGGCGGTGCCGAACGGCTCCGACCCGAGCGCACCAAGAGTCGCTGCGAGCCTGGCGACACCTTCCCGGCCGGCGTTCGGCGCCGACCCGATGCGGGCGAGGTGCGGATGCTCTCTGTACATGGCGGCCCGCAACGCGCCGAGCGTGTCGTAGGGGAGCGTCTTGCCGAGCTTGGCGGACATGGCGCGGAGGATAGTCCAGTCTTCCTTGGCAGCGCCCGGCGGGAAGCCGGCTTTCGACGTCATCTGCACGCGCCCCTCAGTGTTCACATACGTCGCGCCCTTCTCGGTGTAGGCGGCGCCGGGGAGGATGACGTTGGCGCGGTGGGCGCCGGCATCACCATGGCTGCCCTGATAGACGACGAAAGTCGCACCGAGGCGGCTCAAGTCGATCTCGTCGATGCCGAGCAGATAGAGGACATCCATGTCACCGTGCGCTGCCGCGGCGAGCATGCCCGAGACATCGCGTCCACCCTTGGCCGGCACGAAGCCAAGGTCGAGACCGGCGACGCGGCCTGCCGCGGTGTGGAGCACGTTGAAGGCATTCCAGTCGGGCTTGCTGGCCGTCTCGGCGATCTTGGCAGCGGCTGCAAGCACAGCGAGACCGTCCGTGCGGGTCGCAGCCGCCTGGCCGACGATCACCATCGGCCGCTTGGCCTCGGCCAGCACCTTGGCGAAGGGATGCTTGCCGTCTGCGACCTCGGCGAGCGCCGCCGCCCCGGTGCCCAAATGATCGAACGGATAGGTCAGGTCGGCCGGTTGCCCGATGAGCGCGATGCGCAGGCCGCCCTGGCGCCAGCGCCTGCGGATGCGGCCGTTCATGACGGCAGCCTCCCACCGGGGGTTGGTGCCGACGAGCAGGATGGCGTCGGCCTGCTCGATACCCTCGATCGTGGAATTGAATATGTAGCTCGCGCGGCCGAGCGCGGGGTCGAACTTCGCACCATCCTGACGACAGTCGAGGCTCTCGACGCCCAGACGCTGCATGAGGTCTTTCAGCGCGAACATCTCCTCGGCGCCGGCGAGGTCGCCGGCAATGGCGCCGACCCGTGCCGGGCTTGCGCCGCCGATCATGCCGCTGACGGCGCTCAACGCCTCCTCCCAGGAGGCGGGAACGAGCCTGCCGTTCTTGCGCAGATAGGGCTGGTCGAGGCGCTGGGTCAGAAGACCGTCCGGCACGCAGCGCGTCTTGTCGGAGATCCACTCCTCGTTCACGGCATCGTTGATGCGCGGCAGAATCCGCATCACCTCGCGGCCGCGCGTGTCGACGCGGATGGCGGAGCCCAGCGCATCCATCACGTCGACGGTCTCGGTAGGCTTCAACTCCCACGGGCGATAGTTGAAGGCCCAGGGCCGGTGGGTCAGCGCGCCGACGGGGCAGAGGTCGTTGACGTTGGCGGAGAGCTCCGAGACCATGCCTCGCTCGAGGTAGGTGGTGATCTCCATGTCCTCGCCGCGACCGATGGCGCCGAGCTCCTCGACGCCCGCGATCTCGGTCATGAAGCGGACGCAGCGCGTGCAGTGGATGCAGCGGTTCATCGAGGTCTTGATCAGCGGGCCGATGTACTTCTCCTGGACCGCCCGCTTATTCTCCGCATAGCGCGACCCGCCCATGCCATAGGCCATCGCCTGGTCCTGCAGGTCGCACTCGCCGCCCTGGTCGCAGATCGGGCAGTCGAGCGGATGGTTGATCAGCAGGAACTCCATCACGCCTTCGCGCGCCTTCTTCACCATCGGCGTGTTGGTGTTGATCTGCTTCGGTGAGCCGTCGCGGTTCGGAGGGAGATCGCTGACACCCATCGCGCAGGAGGCGACGGGCTTCGGCATGCCGGCCACCTCGATCAGGCACATGCGGCAATTGCCGGCGATCGACAGCCGCTCGTGATAGCAGAAGCGCGGGATCTCGACGCCGGCCTGCTCGCACGCCTGCAGCAGCGTGAGACCATCCTCGACCTCGTGCAGCCGCCCGTCGATGATGAGTTGCTTCGCCATCAGGTCGTGCCCTTCACGCGCATCGCGCCGTCCTCCACAGTTGCGCGGACGGCTGGCCTTCCCAACCGAAGGCCGCCTCGCTCGGCCCGTTGCGCTTCAAGTGCTCGAGCCGCTCGACGCCCTCGGCGACCGTCGGCCGGTAGCCCACCGGCACCCACCACATAACGAGATACGGCCCCTCTGGGTGCTCGAACCACTC
Organism: Hyphomicrobiaceae bacterium; assembly: GCA_044867545.1. GTDB lineage: Bacteria > Pseudomonadota > Alphaproteobacteria > Rhizobiales > Hyphomicrobiaceae > DATLZB01. Next base: position 5,516 of record JBIOVC010000382.1, read on the forward strand.
GGCGCGCCGCCCGTAGAAGCGCTTGTGCAGCGTGCGCCACACGAACTGCTCGAGCGCTTCGACGCTCTCCCAGACCGACAGGTTGGTGATCATGCGCGGGTCGTCCTCGTAGGGACGCGTGCTTGTGGCACTGCCGTCGGCATCCTGGTAGCGCCAGATGAACCCGGGAGAACGGTCTGCAAGGCCGTTCACCAGGGCAAGGTTGTCGGCAAAATCGGCCACGCGCGGATCGCCGATCTCGTAGCGCAAGCGCGCTATGTTGAACTGTGCGAGATGCCGGTCGCTGCTCATCCGCCTACTCCGCCGCCTCACGGAGCGCCTTGCGGCGCTCGTCGATGCGCGCCTCGATGACGTGCCGGTAATTCCGGATCAGGCCCTGCACGGGCCATGCCGCCGCATCGCCCAGCGCGCAGATGGTGTGTCCCTCCACCTGCTTAGTCACGTCGAACAAGAGGTCGATCTCGCTCTTCTCAGCCTCGCCGCGGCCCATGCGCTCCAAGACGCGCCACATCCAGCCGGTGCCTTCCCGGCATGGCGTGCACTGGCCGCAGCTCTCGTGCTTGTAGAAGAAGGCGATGCGGGTGATCGCCTTGATGACGTCGGTCGACTTGTCCATCACGATCACGGCGGCGGTGCCGAGGCCGGATTTCAGCTTCACCAGGCTGTCGAAGTCCATGGTGAGGTCCTGGCACTGCTCGGCGGGAACGAGCGGCATCGACGAGCCGCCAGGGATCACGGCAAGCAGGTTGTCCCAGCCGCCGCGGACTCCGCCGGCGTGCTCCTCGATCAGCCGGCGCAGCGGGATGCCCATCTCCTCCTCGACGACGCATGGCTTCTCGACGTGGCCCGAGACCTGGAAAAGCTTGGTGCCGGTGTTGTTCGGCTTGCCGAGACCGGCGAACCAGGGCGCGCCCCGACGCAGGATGGTCGGCACGACAGCGATCGATTCGACGTTGTTGACCGTGGTCGGCGCGCCGTAGAGGCCGGAGCCCGCGGGAAATGGAGGCTTGAGGCGCGGCTGGCCCTTCTTGCCCTCGAGACTTTCGAGTAACGCCGTCTCCTCGCCGCAGATGTAGGCGCCGGCGCCGTGGTGGACGTAGCACTCGAAGTCCCAGCCGTGGACATTGTCCTTGCCGATCAGCTTGGACGCATAGGCCTCGTCGATCGCCGCCTGCAGGTGCTCGCGCTCGCGGATGAACTCGCCGCGCACATAGATGTAGCAGGTGTGGGCGCGCATGGCGTAGGCGGCGACCAGACAGCCTTCGATCAGGATGTGGGGATCGTGCCGCATGATCTCCCGGTCCTTGCAGGAGCCGGGCTCGGACTCGTCGGCGTTGACGACGAGGTAGGACGGGCGCGGAACGTTCTTCGGCATGAACGACCATTTGAGGCCGGTCGGGAAGCCGGCGCCGCCACGACCCCGCAAGCCCGACTTCTTGACCTCGTCGATGATGGCGTCGTGCCCCATCGCGATCAGCGCCTTGGTGTTGTCCCAGGCACCGCGCTCACGCGCGCCGGCGAGCTTCCAGTCGTGGAAGCCGTAGAGGTTCGTAAAGATACGGTCCTTGTCAGCGAGCATCGGCGCGGGTTTCCAGCATCTTCATCGAGGCCTCTGAGCTAGGAAGATCGCGACGGCGACGCCGAAGAAGGTCGCCACGATCAGACTCGGGTCGACAGCCTGCCCGAACGCGTACCGGAAGAACAGAAACGAGCCGGAGCCGACGGCAAGGCCGATCATCACCGGCTTGAAGTAGGGGTTCTGGTTGGACCCCTCAGGCTTCGGTCGAGACATATTCATGCATGCTCCGTTGCTCAAGCGTCCTGATCGCGAAATTCGTCTCAGTCTGCGGCTCGCTCGGAACGGATTTCGCGATCTGAAGGACGCTAGCAAATCACGGTCTCTAGTGTGATTCAGATCGAGAAGTCCGCTCACGAACCTGGCCTGACCCGATAGTGCGGACTTCTCGATCATCACACTAGCCGGCTGTCAGCCCTTGGCGGCGGAGGTAAG
>JBIOVC010000383.1:0-4457 GCA_044867545.1 Hyphomicrobiaceae bacterium
CTCAACGGCCGGGTCTACGACCCGTTGATCGGACGCATGATGAGCGCCGATCCCGTCGTGCCCGATCCGCTCGATGGCCAAACCTGGAATCGCTACAGCTACGTCGCCAACAACCCGTTGGCCTTTACCGATCCCAGTGGCTACTGCTTCCTCGGCCTCTGTGGCCTCGGCAATTTTTTCAAGAATGTCTTCAGTTTCATCAAGAACCAAGTACAGAACCTTGTTACGTCCATGATAAGCACCGCGCTTTGCGCGGCATCCGGGCCGTTCATGCCAATCTGCATCGGCGCGGTGACTGGAGTAATTTCCGGCGTGATCGTCGGCATCCAGACCGGAAGCTTCGACCTCGCCCTGAAGGCGGGGCTCATCTCTGGGGTAACCGCCGCGGCGATGTATGGAGTCGGCGAGATCACCGGGAAGGTCCTCCCCGGCGGGGATGGCAAACACGGTTTTGCCCCCTTCTCCGAGGCGCACATGTTCAATGTCGCTGCGCATGCGGCCGTCGGCTGCGGACAAGCCGTTGCTTCAGGCGCGAAATGCGGTCCCTCCGCGCTGGCCGGTGCCGTGACGTCGGCAGGTACGCCGGTGATCTCCAACCTAGGCTTCGTCGGCGGCCTGATGGCGAGCGCCGCGCTCGGTGGTGCAGCCGCCGTCGCAGGCGGTGGAAAGTTCGCTAACGGCGCACAGACCGGCGCATTCGGGTATCTATATAATGCTATGGCCGGGCGCCTCGTCGGAGGAGCTATAGGCGGCGCGGCTTTGGGCTCTCTTTCATTCGGCTTTGAGCCCGTTGCTGTACCACTTGTTACCGCCGGTCGTTGGCTAGGTGGGGCGATCGGCAGCGCGATTGAGGATTGGGTTTTCAATCAGAGTGAGGGTCCGACGGACCTGACGGATGAGCGAGGAAAGGAACACATATTGGAAGGTGACGAGACGGGTGGCGGTCATCGTGCTGGGACGGGAAAACCCGGAAAGTCGGAGTTTCCAGGGAGTTGGTCTGACGAAAAAATTCTTGGCGAGGTCTCTGACGTTGCGACCGATCCGGCCTCCACCAGGGTGACCCAGGGTACGCGCACTGTCTCGCAAGGCACTCGAGACGGCATCGATATCCGAACCATAGACAATGGTCGCCGCATCATTACAGGATACCCTACCAATACGCCACGGAACCCCTGAATGATGGACCGCAACGATCTTTGGCGTGAACTCGAGGCGTCTCTTGGCGTTCTCGTCGAATCCATGTCGACTAAGATTGAAAAGGAGAGTCTCGAGCTTCTGAAAGAGTTTATCGAGAATCGCGAATATGAGGTCGCTCTGCGTTGGTTGCACGGAGTAATTGTCGACCGATCGATTCAGCTGTCCCCGCAACAGAAACAGGAAATTCAGCGTATCGCTGGATTAATGCACGTTAATCTAGAGAAGGACGATTGAAGGAGTTCGGGAACTGGGCAGAGGCCAGCTTCTTCGATCAGGGGAGGAATTTTGTGTGTGTTATCTTTCAACCCGCTGTCAAATGTGGTTGTCAATTTTGGCTCTCGCCACGTCGGGATGCCAGACGTTGGAGCAGTCGCCGACTGCCAGTACATGGCGTCCCGCCCCGGTCACAAGAGTCGATGCTGGACTGAGCCGCGCTCATGGAACCACAGGAGCCCCGCTACTCGCCGAACGGCCCGTCGGCGACCCCACCTTTCTTGAAGGCACCGGCCGTTTCGTCGGCGCGCCGTCGCCGGCCGCGCAAGCGGCCGCGGCTGATGCCAGCGGAGAGGGGGTGACGCTCAACCTCGTCAACGTGCCGGCGCCGCAGGCGGCCAAGACCGTGCTTGGCGATATCCTCGGCGTCAAATACACCGTCGATCCGTCGATCAAAGGCGAGATCACGATTCAAACGCCGAGCCCGGTGACGAAATCCGCCGCCGTCGATCTGTTCCAATCGGCGCTGCGATCGAACGGCGCCGCGATCGTGAACTCCAACGGAACGTACAAGATCGTGCCGGTGGACCAGGCGCCCGTCGGCGCCATCATCGCGACCGGCAATGCACTGGAACCGCCCGGCGGGAAACTGGGTTCCGGTCTGCAAGTCGTGCAGCTCAAATACGTCTCGCCGTCCGAGATGCGTCGCATCCTGGAGCCCATGGCGCCGCGCGGCGCGATCATCCGTGCGGACGACGCCCGTCATACCATCACGCTGTCGGGCAACGGCCAGGACATCGCGGGCATGATGGAAGCGATCTCCATCTTCGACGTCGACGTCATGCGCGGCATGTCGTTCGCGCTCGTGCCGGTGAAGATATCCGACCCGGCGGCCATCGCCGACGAGCTGCGGACGGTCTTTGCGACCGAGCAGGAAGGACCCATGGCCAACATGGTGCAGTTCCTGCCGAACAAGCGGCTCGGCGCGATTCTGGTGATCTCGCCGCAGCGCAACTATCTGCAGCGCGCCGCCGATTGGGTGCGCCGACTCGATGCGCAGGCCGCGGGCGGCGAGAAGCAGTTCTTCACCTATTCCGTCCAGAACCGGCGCGCCCAGGAGCTGGTCGATGTCCTGCAATCGATGTTTGCGGACGGCGGCGGGCGCGGCAGCGGCGGGACGCGCAATGTGGCGCCGCAGTATCAAGAGGCGAGCGTGCAGCCCGCCAGGGCGCAGCAATCGTCGTTCGGCGCCTCCGGCGGGGGTGGGGGAGGAGGCATGACGGGAAGCGTTTCGCAGCCACAGGGGATGCAAGGGGGGATGAAAGGGGGGATGCAAGGCGGCATCGGCACGGTGCCGGCGCGCTCGTCGTCGGTTCAGGTCGGCCGCGACGACGCCACCGGCGAGCCGCGCATCAAGCTGGCCGCCGACGACGCCAAGAACTCGATCCTCATCGAGGCCTCGCCCGCGGACCATCGGCGCATCATGCGAGTCATCGGCACGCTCGATGTGATGCCGAACCAGGTTCTGCTCGAAGCGACGATTGCCGAAGTGACGCTCAACGACGATCTCAAGTTCGGGCTGCGCTGGCGGTTTCAAGATCAAAAGGCCGATTACACCTTCACCGACGCGATATCGGGGGCGGTCAGCTCGGTATTTCCGGGATTTTCGTATGCCTTGAAGGCTACGGACATTGCGGTGACCTTGAATGCCTTGAACGAGATCACCGACGTCAACGTGATCTCCTCGCCGTCGCTGACGGTGATGGATAACAAGACGGCCGTCCTCCAGATAGGCGACCAGGTTCCGATCACGACCCAGACCGCGGCGGTGCTCGGCACCGGCGTGCCGATCGTCAATTCCGTCAGCTATCGCGACACCGGCGTCATCCTGGCGATGACGCCCCGCATCAATCAGAGCGGCCGGGTCCTGCTCGACATCGAGCAGGAGGTGTCGAGCGTGGTTCCGACGACGTCGTCGGGCATCGACTCGCCCACCTTCCGCCAGCGCCGCGTGCGGACGAGCGTCGCGGTGAATGACGGCGAAGCCCTGGTGCTCGGCGGATTGATGCAGGACGACAAGTCGCTCGCGCGCAAGCAGATTCCGATTCTCGGCGACATCCCGTTCATCGGCAATGCGTTCAAGCACAAGAGCAATCGGATCGGCAAGACGGAGCTGATCATCGTGATCACGCCACATGTCATGCGCGGCACCACCGAGGCGCGACGGGTCACCGACGAGTTTCGCCGGGAGATGGCGATCTCCTGGCGGCCCGACATTCGCGAGCAGCGCCGGATCCGGGCAACGGCCCCCCGGCTACTGCAGTGATGCTGGTGTGTGTTCTGATGAGGTTGATCCGCGGCGGCACTACGGACTCCGACAGCTCCCTCTCCCCGCTTGGGGAGAGGGTGGGGGTGAGGGGGTTACCAGTGGCCGAGACCATAACCCCTCACCCCACCCCTCTCCCTATGGGAGAGGGAGCAGACCGAGCTTGTAGCCGCAGCGGATCGTACTTCGAAATAAGCGCGTGAGCTGACGGGTTGTTGCCCAGCCAACGACGCAGATCGCTCGAGGAAAGTCATGCCCACGTTTCGATACCAGGCCTACGGGACACACGGCGAGCTTGCCGAAGGCAGCATCGAGGCGATGTCGCAGGATGCGGCGAACGATGCGCTTTGGACACAGGGGCTTACGCCTTTCCAGATGCGTCTGGCGGATCGCTCCGCCAAGCCCTGGTGGCAGCGTGAGCTCTTCGCCGGACAAGGCGCGCGCCGAACGGATCTGGTCTCGTTCACCAGGGAATTCGCGACCCTCAATGCGGCCGAAATCCCGCTCGACGATGCGCTGCGTATCGTGGGCGATCAGGCCATATCGGCCGGAATGCGGACCGTCGCCGCCAATCTGCTCGCCGAGGTCACGAACGGCTCGACGCTCTCGGATGCCATGCAGAAGCACGCGGCGATTTTCCCGGCCGATTACATCAGCGTGGTGCGTGCCGGCGAGATCGGAGGAACGCTGGCGCAGGTGTTCGAGGAGCTCGCCGACCTCC
>JBIOVC010000384.1:0-2950 GCA_044867545.1 Hyphomicrobiaceae bacterium
TCGGACGCAGAGCGCCTTGCATTCGGACGACCGAGACCGGGTCACGGTCTTCCGCGCCGATGTGCGCGATCAAAGCTCGGTCGCCGTCGCCGGTGCGGATTCCGATGAAGTCGCCCCTGCGTACCGAGATGATTGCGCCCCTGGATTCCGACATGATGTCGCCCCTGGGGCCGGTGCCGCGCTGGCGGTTGGATTGTTGGCACCGAGCCGGTGCCGCCGTCAATCTTCCTTTCGATTCGGTTGAACCTTTAGCTGCTGCGGTGGCTGTGGAGATGTGGGCAACGCGCAGCGTTGTCCAAGCTTGTCCGCAGGACAAGCGTCATATCCACAGCCGTCAGAGTTCGGGCGTCGATCGTGCGGGCTTGCTCGGGCGCCTGCGTCGTAAGGAATCGCCACTGAGATCGATGCGGTGGGCGTTGTGGACGAGGCGATCGAGGATGGCGTCGGCATAGGTGGGATCGCCGACGACCTCGTGCCATCTGTCGACCGGCAGCTGGCTGGTGACGATGGTGGCGCGGCGTCCGTAGCGTTCCTCGAGGATTTCGAGGAGATCGTGACGGGCCTCGGCGGTGAGCGGCTCGAGGCCCCAGTCATCGAGGATGAGCAGCTGGACGCCGCCGAGGGCGCGGAACAGCCGGCCGTAGCGGCCGTCGCCGCGGGCCAGCGCGAGATCGCCGAAGAGCTTGGGTACGCGCTGATAGAGCACGGAGCGATTGTCGCGGCAGGCCTTGTGGCCGAGGGCCGACGCCAACCACGACTTCCCGACCCCGGTCGGCCCGGTGATGATCAGATTGTCGTGGGCCTCGATCCAGTCGCCGGCGATGAGCTTCTGGAACAGGGCGCGATCGAGGCCGCGGACGGCACGATAATCGACGTCCTCGACTGTGGCCTGATGGCGCAGACGCGCGTAGCGCAGCCGCCGGACCAGCTTCTTGTCGTAACGATGGGTGATCTCCCGGTCGAGCAGAAGGCCGAGCCATTCGGCATGGGTCATGGCCGTGGCCTCGCCCGAGGCCTGGACCTCGGCAAAGGCCTGGGCCATGCCGGACAGGCCCAGGAGGGTGAGCTGATCGAGGGTCGGATGGTTGAGCATGGATCTCCTCAGTTGTAGTAGCGCGCACCGCGGATGTTGGAATGCAGGATCGCCTGGTCGTTCGCGGCGCGCCGTTGCGGGGCTTGGCGATCGAGATTGTTGTCGAGGATGGATTTGAGCGAGCCGTAGGTCCTGGCACCGACCTCGAGCGCACGCATGGCCGCGGCCTCGACGCGAGCGGCGCCGAAGGGCTTGGTCAGTCTGACGATGCCGAGACAGGCCCTGAATCCCTGCTCTGGATGCGGCCGATGCTCCAGGATCAGGTCGCATAGGAGCGCAGCGGACGGGCCGATGGCGGCCGCCTCGCGGCGGATCCGCTCGATGGTCCAGTCGGCATAGCGCCGGTGACTGGACGGCATGTGGTCCGGCACGGTCGTGTGTCTGCCGTTGCCGCTCGAGCGCAGATGAGCGGCAATGCGCTCGCCCTTGCAGAAGATCTCGACCGTGCGGGCGGTCAGGCGCACCTCGATCTGCTGGCGCGCGAAGCGATAGGGCACGGAATAGAAGTGGCCGTCGACATCGACGTGGTAATCGACCCCGACCCGCCGCGCCCGCCATTCGGCGAAGACATAGGCTTCCACTGGCAGAGGCCTGAGAAAAGGGCGATCCAGCTCCTCGAGGAGCTGACGCCGTGTGAGGCCAAGCCGGCGGATCGGCCGCACCTCGTTGAGATGGTGCAGGAACTCGCGGATCGCCTGGTTGAGCTCGGCCAGGCCATAGAACTTGCGATTCCGCAGTCGGCCCAGCAGCCAGCGCTCGACAATCAGCACGCCGGCTTCGACCTTGGCCTTGTCTCTCGGCCGGCGTGGTCGCGCCGGCAGGATGGCCATGTCGTAATGGGCGGCCATCTCGCCATAGCTGCGATTGACCTGGGGATCGTAGAGACACGCCCTGATCACCGCGACCTTGGCATTGTCGGGCACCAGGAGCTTCGGACAGCCGCCGATCGCCTCGAGCGCGCCGATATGGCCGGCAAGCCAGTCCGCAAGCCCTTGCGTCCAGGTCGCCTGCGCGTAGCTGAAGCTGGAGGCGCCCATCACTGCGACGAAGATCTGCGCCTCCCGGACCTCGCCGGTCAGCCGATCGACGATCACCGGCACCGTGTCGCCGGCATAGTCCACGAACAGCTTCTCGCCGCCCGCGTGGCTCTGGCGCATCGTGAGCGAGAGCTTGCCTTCAAAGGCCCGGTAGAGATCGCAGAACCGGCTGTAGCGATAGCCGTCCGGATTCTGCGCGAGGTACTCCTCCCACAGGATCGACAGCGTGACGTGCTTGTGCTTCAGCTCCCGGTGGATCGCCGCCCAATCGGGCTCCGCACGGCGCCGGTGGCCCTGCTTCGTCCCGGCGCGCCCGTACAGCTTGTCCTCCAGGGCCGCATCGCTCAGATCATCCGGCAGCGGCCAGGTCAGGCCGGCGGCCGCCGCGCGCTCCAATGTCATCCGCACGGTCGAGGCGGCGATCCCAAGGCTTCGTGCGATTGCCTTGTGAGGCATCCCCGCGCCAAGTTTGAGCCGCAAAATCTCCCGCACCTTCCGCATCGCTACCCTCTCCGCCGGCATCAAGTCCCTCCTTCACACGCAAAAGGAGGCACCCTATCGCTGCCAGCGGCGGCACCGGACCCATCACCCCCAAAGGGGGCGACATCATCTCGGAACAGGGGGCGGCAATTGATCGGAACCGGGGGGCGCGATCATCCCGGAATGAGGGGCGCGATCATTTCGGATTCAGGGGGCGGCTTGCCTCGGAATCATCAACCCTAAAGAGTAATTGTGGTCACACAGGGATTAGCAAACAATTTCCGCCGAACGCGCGCGGGAAATTTGGCGGCTATTCAACCGAACCGGGCGTGCCGGTGCA
>JBIOVC010000385.1:0-2643 GCA_044867545.1 Hyphomicrobiaceae bacterium
CGCACGCGAACCTCGTCCGGACTGTCAGCGATCATGGCTGCGCCGGTCCGCTCCCCGCGAGACTGCGGGCTGCCCTGAACGCGCGGCAATTCGAATGGCTGGCGGAAGTCGCCGTGACCACTGGTGACAGTGATTATGGCGCCGGACGGGTAGATACGCGGACCGACGACGAGGCCCTCGTCAATGGCGCGCTTGAGACCGAACGCCGGCCCGCCTAGGTCGCGAACAGTAGTAAACCCGCGCAACAGCGTGTCGGTCGCTTCAGCACCTGCCACCAAGTTGAGGTGGCCGATGTCCCCCGTGAGTAGCGCCGCGGGCGTCGGCCGCACCAGCATAGTATGCCAGTGCATGTCGATCAGCCCGGGCATCAGCGTGCGCCCGCCACCTGCAATGATCTTGGCGTTGACGATGAGATCGGTCGGAATTGGGTCCGGCGAAATCTTCTCAATCGTGTTCCCGCGAACAAGAACGTTCAGAACGGGGTTCGGCGCGTCGCTCTTGCCGACGAACACACGAACGCTTTGGAAGAGCGTCGCAATTTGCTCCACTGGCGCTGCGCCTTGCGCGCGCACTGCGGAGGACAACCCAAATCCAGCCAGCGGAGCAGTGGCGACAAAGGTTCGGCGAGACATGGATTTCATAGGGACACGCAAACTCATCCGGCCAGATTAAGTAGCGAGCGCCACAGTCCGCGGCCGTCGCCCTGGGCGGTATCGGTAGAAACCCTGAACTTGGAAGATCGAGTGCGGGGTGCGGCACGCTGACTGCCAGTTGCGATACGGGTTAACTTTCCCGGTCCAAGCTCGCCACGGTCGATGTAACCCAAGTAGCTGACGTGCCAGGGCGTTGCCCCATCCGGCAAGGGCGTGCCATCAGCGGTCACTCGCCGGGCGATGGCTTCGCCTTCGACATTAATGATGTCCTCGAGGAAAGTTTGCTCGTGGCTGATGCCCAGACCGATCCGATCAGGCGATGCGCCCGCCGAGCTCGTCCTCGATATGGATGCGAATGATCTGCTCGAAACTGGCGCCCGGCAAGAAGCCGAGCTCGATTGCCCGACGGGCATCGAACTTGCGCGGCCAACCGGCGACGATCTTTTCAATGAAGGGATCGGGCTCGCCGCGTATGCGGGCCACCACCTTGTCGCCCGCTATGTTCCTGAGCGCGGCAATCTGCTCGCCGACGGTGACGGCGAGACCCGGCAAGGTCAGGGCGCGGCGGGGACCGAGCCGGCCTGTATCGAGCGTCGCCGCGTGCAGCATGAAACCAACGGCAGCCCGAGGCGAGGCGTGCCAGTGCATCACGCTGTCGGACACCGGCAGCACCGCCTCCGCGCCCGCCAGCGGCTCACGGATGATGTTGGAGAAGAACCCTGATGCAGCCTTGTTCGGCTTGCCGGGACGCACACAGATCGTGGGCAGCCGCAGGCTGATGCCGTCGACGAACCCCTTGCGGCTGTAGTCCGATACCACCAGCTCGCCGATCGCCTTCTGTGTACCGTAGGAGGTCAGCGGCTGTTGGAAGAAATCGTCGCCGATGGTCTCCGGAAACGGCGCGCCGAATACGGCGATTGAGCTCGCATACACCAGGCGCGGCATGTAGGCCGCGGCCCGCGCCGCCTCCAGCAGGCTGCGCGTGCCATCCATGTTAATGCGGTAGCCCTTGTCAAAGTCCTGCTCGGCCTCCCCCGACACGATGGCGGCGAGGTGAAAGATGACGTCCGGGTGATCAGCGATGAGCTTGGCCGCTTCTCCAGGATGAGGCAGGTCGCCCGTTCTCACGTCCACTGGAATCCTGGCCCCCTCCGGCACGGCGCCAACCACGACGTCGTACAGGATCAGCCTGCTTATCGGACCGGCGCCCAGCGCGCCGTCACGTGCCAGGCGCTCTGCGAGCTTGCGTCCGATCATACCCGCGCCGCCGATGATGAGGATCTTCATGATGCGTTCCAGTTCAGAAATTGGGAGAGGCGTTGCCCTGGATCCCTCGGCCGTTGGACGCGCTCAGCGCCCCTCGAACTTCGGCGCCCGCTTGGCGAGGAAGGCCGTCACACCTTCCTGCAGGTCTGCGGAATCGAAGATCGACTGCTGGGCCACAGTAGACATCGACAGCGCCGCGTCGATCGGTCCGTTGTGAGCGGCCTCGACCAGCGATTTGGCCAAGCGGTTGGAGATCGGCCCGCGCTGGACAATGACCGCCGCAAGATCGCGGGCCGCCTCGAGAGCGGATTTGTTCTCCGCGATCCGGTTGACAATGCCCCAGGCGAGCGCCTGCTCGGCGGAAATGGTATCGCCGGTGAACAGCAGTTCCTTGGCTCACGCAGGACCCACGAGACGAGCGAGGCGAACGGAGCCGTTTCCCGCCAGACCGCCCAGGCGCGACTCGGTCAGGCCGAGCGCGACGCCACTACGGACAACGCGCAGATCACAAGCCAGCGCGAGCTCGAGCCCGCCTCCGAGCGCCGGACCGTCGATGGCAGCTATCGTCGGCATTGCGAGGTTCGCCAGGTTGCGAAGCACCATGTCCTCGAACAGGATCTTGTGCTCGCTTGCATCGTGGCGGAGCCCGGCAAGCTCCTTGATGTCGCTTGATGCGGCGCCCCCGATCGCTTCCCAGTTCTTCTCGGGGCGCCGGCAACGCTTC
>JBIOVC010000386.1:0-11519 GCA_044867545.1 Hyphomicrobiaceae bacterium
ACCGCCAGGCTCCAGGCCATCCTGATGCCCATCGCCAGCACCAGCGTCGCGAGCAGGAACCGGAGTTGCTCCGCCTTGAGCTTGTCGCCAGCCGCGGCGCCGAACTGGGCCCCGATCACGCCGCCGATCATCAGCAGCATGGCAAGCACGAGATCGACCGTATGATTCTGCGAGGCGTGCAGCACCGTGGTGAGCGCAGTGACGAACACGATTTGGAACAGCGAGGTCCCGACCACGACGTTCGTCGGGACGCGGAGCAGATAGATCATGGCCGGAACCATGATGAAGCCGCCTCCGACGCCCATGATCGCCGCCAGCAGCCCGACGAATGCGCCGATCGCGAACGGGGGAATGGCGCTGATGTAGAGCTTCGACCTGTGGAACCGGATCTTCAGCGGCAGGCCGTGGATCCAGCTGTGCTGGCCGGACCTGCGCCCGTAGGCCGCCGCTCCGGCCCGCGTCCTGCGCATCGTTGCAGCGCTCTCGGCCAGCATCAGGATGCCGACGATACCGAGTAGGATGCCGTAGCTGAGCGAGATGAAGAGGTCGAACTGACCGATCTGTCTCAGGATCTTGACCATCTCCACGCCGATCAGCGATCCAAGAACACCACCGGCAAGGAGCACCGCCCCCATCCTGTAGTCGATGTTGCGGCGCCGGGACTGGGCGAGCGCGCCGGAGACCGACGACGCGGTGATCTGCGCAGACTCCGTGCCGACCGCAACCGCCGACGGAATGCCGTTGAAGATCAGGAGCGGTGTCATCAGAAACCCGCCGCCGACGCCGAACATCCCGGACAGGAATCCGACCGCGCCGCCGATGCTGAGAAACAGCAGCGCGTTGATCGACATCTCTGCGATGGGAAGATAGATGTTCATCCGTCTCAAACGGCGAGAAAATTCTGGGCCGACACCCGTGCTGCCGCAGCGAGGGAGCCGATCACGCAGTTCTAGAAGGGGGCGAGTTGGCCGCGCGCGCAAGCTGCTCGTTTAAGCCCCGACCCGCTGGCAGGGTCAATGGCAATCTGCAATCGTCGGACTGCGCATCCACCCGCGTTACAAGTCCGCAACCGTCGCGGATTGCCGATCGGACCCGGCCCTACCGATCGCCGGCCGCCGCCCTGGCGGACGCATCGCGCTGCCACAGGCTGCCGGCGGTCCGCGGCTCGTTGACGAGAGGATCGACCGGCTTCGCGCGCCACGATCGGATGGCGCGCTCGGCTTCCTGGAAGTCTTCGGCCCCAATCCTCGCACGCAGCAGGTCGCGCCGCCGCACGGCTTCCTCGTCGCCGCCCCGAGCAGCGAGCGCGAACCACTGGTAGGCGAGCTTCAAATCCCGTGCCGAGCCGAGGCCCGTCTCGTAGAGCACACCAAGGTTGTATTGGCTGTCGGCAACCCCGTGCTCCGCCGCCTTCGTGAACCAGTCGATCGCCGCCGCGTAGTCGGCCTGCCCCCGGTCCCCGCCAATGCTCAGCACGGCGGCATTGTGCATGGCTTTGGCATGCCCCTGCTCGGCCGCCTTCAGATACCAGCCCCGCGCCGCTGCAAGGTCGCTCGACACGCCGAGCCCGCTCTCGAGCAGTGTCGCGAGGCGGTACTGCGCCGGAGCAAAGCCCCGCGCCGCCGCCCGCTTGTACCAGAGCACCGCCTGCTCGAAGTCCTGCGCCACGCCCCGCCCCTCGGCGAGCCTCGTTCCGACCTCGAAGGCGGCAGACGGATCGCCGCCGGCAGCCGCGACCCTCAGCGAATGCGGCCCGACGGCGGCGGGCGGCAGCGCGCTGCCAGTATGAGCGGTGTCTGCGGCGGCGCCTATCGACCCGGTCTCCTGCGGAGCGCTCTTGCTTGCACTGCGCGCGAAAATCTCTGCGCCAGTGATGGCATCGCCTCCTCCCCCGCCGGCGGCTTGGCTTGCCTGAAAGGCTCTGAGCTGCGCTTTCCCCCATTCGAGCTGGTCCACGGCTAGCGCGTGCATCTTCTGCGGCGGCTCGCCGCTGCGTTGCTTCAGCGCCGGGACCCGCTCGCCGGAGCCCTGCTCCTGCTGTTCCTCCGGCTCGCTCGCCCGGTTCCTCTCGCGGCCGGAGTCCCTGCGCTCCGCATCGTGCCCTGGCTGTCCGCCCGGAGTGCTCTCCGGCGGCGCCAGCAGCCGGTGCTGGGCCGGGACCTCGACCGTGTGCTTGCGCATCACGGTGGCAATTGCGAACGTTGCGCCGACGAGGGCCAGAGCGAGCGTCGCAATAAACAGCCGCGACGGCATGCGGATGCGCCCGGCCAATCCTGCGCGACGCGATTCGCCGGGCTTCGGCGGCCGCGTCCGCTCGCTGCTCTCCTCGCCGGCCTGGGCTTGTGCAGAGCCGCGCATCACGCGGCGCGCCGCCGCCACCACGCCTTCTACCTCATGCTGCGGTGGAACGTAGCTGGTCTGGTCGCGGCGCCAGGCCGTCGACTCGGCGTCGGCGGGTTGGGATCGTACGCCCCGGGCCTGCTCGCGCTCCTCGGACGGCCGCCGCGGAGAACTCGCAGGGTCCGGATACATGTGGAAGATGGCCGGATCGTACTTGTGCTCGGCTGCGCGGGCGCCGTCCCGCTCTGCGCCTGCAGTCCATTGACCGAAGTCCGTTGCAGCCGACTCCCGCTCCGCCACGGCATCGTCCGCTCCGGTGGCGTCGTGGACCGTACGGTGGTGCATCGAGGGAGCGGCTTCCTCCACCGCGTCCATTCGATCGAGCAGGCGGATCATCGCCTGCTGCATCGTCTCGAGCACGGTCGCCGTCTGGGCATCGCCCTCGCGCCTCTCGCTGAAGAAGCTCTCGACCAGCTCCTGCAACTCGTCGAGCCGCCGGCGCTCCTCGGAGCGGTTCTCGTCCGGCCGCGGAAGCTGCGCCGAGATACGGTCCGCGATCAGTTGCGCCATGTCATCAGGCACCGGCGCGGCCGCCGCGGCCTTGCCGAGGATCTCGCCCAGCCGCTCCTCCGACATCTGCCCGGCAAGCTCTCTGAGCTCTGTCTCGATTCCGTCGAGACGCCGAACCTCGGCCTGCACTGCCTCGAACCTGCCGGCGAGATCCGCAATCTGCGCCTCGATCCTTGCGAGCGCCTCCCGGGCAGCCTGATCTTCCTTGCCGGCCACCGAGCCGAGGCTCTGCTCGAGCCGCTCGAAGCGGTTGCCGAGCTCGACGAAAGCGCACTCGCGCCGGATCTCGGCGAGTGTCTGCTCGACCCGTTGCGCGATCTCGGCGCAGCGCTCCTCGAGCAGGCGGTGCTCGCGTTCTCCGCCGGGATGCGCCTCCGCGACACGCGCGGCACCGCGAGGCGCTGCCTGCGCGGGCCTATCGTGGTCCTCCGGCACCCAGCCGCCGCCAGAGTGCGCCGCCTCGGCCTCGTATACGCTCGCGAGCGCCTCGGCCGAAACGCGATCCCAGGGCTCATCGTCGTGAGCGGACTTGGCTGCGGACCCTTCCACCGCAGGCGCGTCGGCGCCGCTCCCGAATCCCCCCTCAGCCTCCGCCAGCCGATCGGCGAGCGCAGCCATGTCATCGTCGATCCGATCGAGCCGCGGCGCCATCTTGGCGGGGAGCCGCGAGCGCGCCTCGGCCGCATCCCTCCCGAGCGCCGCCAGCCGCTGCTGCATCTGGCCGAGCGCGTCCGAGTGGCGCCGGTCGGCCTCGGTGATGTGGCTCGCAATCTGCCGAAGAATAGTCTTGAGCTCGTGGGCCTCGCAGCGGAACGCGGGCGCCGACGGAGGTGTTGGCTCCCCCGCCGCAGCAGCCCTGGCTGGCGATTCGTTGGTCATCGACATCACTTTTCCCATTCGCTCGTCGACCAGGAGCGCGCATGCAACGGTGGGGAAGGGGAGCCGAAACGGCCCGCGGGCTGCCGCCTTCCTCGTGCTGCACGTCACGACCAATGGTCCAGGACACGGCACGAGCGCAGAACCTCGAGGATCGAAACTCGCAAGGCGCAGTAAACGTTCGGTTAATCAGGGCCTTCCCACCGGTGGATTGCTGCGGCCATGGTGCCGCCCCACGTGTTGCCGTAGCATGGCGTCCGAATGGAAATCGACGGAGGCAGACCGTGCGCATGACACAGGCTCTGGCCGCTTCGGCCCTGCTCTTCGGCTTGATGGCATCGGCCGCTCTCGCCCAAGGCAACCGCACCAGCCGCTATGAGATGAAGCCGGTCGACGGCGGTGGGTTCATCCGGCTCGACACCGAGACCGGAGAGATGTCGCTATGCTCGCGCAAGGACGCCGAGTGGAGCTGTCAGCAGCTCTCCGAGGGAGGCGCGGATACCGAGCGCCTGCGCGCCGAGAACCGGGGGTTGAAGGACGAGATCCGGCGGCTCGAGGCGATGGTACCCCCGACTGACAAGGCCCGGCCCCACGATCCGCGAACCGACCGGCCCGGAGCTCGCATGCAGCTCCCGACCGAGGAGGAGCTCGACCAGGCGATGACCTACCTGCAGCGCATGTTCCGCAAGTTCCGCGACAAGCTCAAGGAATTCGAGGACGAGGCGCAGGGA
The DNA here is from genome assembly GCA_044867545.1 of Hyphomicrobiaceae bacterium. Classification (GTDB taxonomy): domain Bacteria; phylum Pseudomonadota; class Alphaproteobacteria; order Rhizobiales; family Hyphomicrobiaceae; genus DATLZB01. The sequence goes on from JBIOVC010000386.1 coordinate 4,518, forward strand.
GGTACGCAGCTCTGAGCGACGCGCCTCTCACTCAATCGCACGGCCGCCTGGTGGTCGAGACCCGCGGCCCCGGTTTCACCGACATCACGGCGCGGGTGCGCGGGTGGCTATCCGAGTGTCACGCCGGTGACGGCTCGCTGACGATCTTCCTGCGCCACACGTCGGCATCGCTGACGATCCAGGAGAACGCCGACCCCGACGTCCTCGCCGACCTGAGGACTGCACTCGACCGGCTGGCGCCTGAGGCCGCCGGCTACCGGCACGACATCGAAGGGCCGGACGACATGCCGGCCCATATCAAAGCGATGCTGACTGCAACCTCGCTGACAATTCCGGTGCTGGATGGAAAGCCGGCGCTCGGCACCTGGCAGGCCATCTATGTGATCGAGCACCGCGCCCACGCACACCGGCGCGAGGCCGCGCTGCACTTCATCGGCACACTGCTGAAGGCTCGCTGATCAATCGCTCGCTGATCAATCGCTCGCCGCTTAGCGCACACTGAGCCGGCGCAGCAGGTCGTCCGCCTCCGGCGCACCGAGCACATAGGCTTTCTCGTACCAGAGCTTTGCCTGGGCAGGATCGCCGCCGAGGCCGCGGACCTGATAGAGGGCAAGCTCGTTCGGATCATACGTCTGCCCGAGAAACAGCGCGCCGTAGGCGAGCCCGGCGTCAGCAGCCCGCTTGAACAGCAGCCGCGCGGACGAGACGTTGCCTTCGCCGAACAGCTCCTGGCCACGGGAGATGAAGCCGAGCGCGCGCACCTGCTGGGGTGTCAGAGGCTGCTCCTCCGCCGCCTGTTGCGGATCGGGCGGAAGCGGGGCCGGCTCGCTCGGAGCGTCGGGCAGAATGGCGGACGCGAGCGCCCCCGGCGCCTGCTGCTCGAGCTTCACCGGCGGCAGCGCTGACTGAGGTCCCGGCGCCTGTTTGGCCTTGGCCGTGGGCGCCGGTCCCGGCTGAAGCGTGGCCGGCGGGGACTGCGAGCCGACTGAGACCGTTGTCTTGGTCTCAACCAGCACGTTGCCTTCCACGGTCACGAGCGCCACGTTGAGTGCGATCGGGCCCTTGGTCGTCGGCGGCAGCTTGATCCTGAGCTTCGAAAGGCTCGTGATCGGCACCGCCCAGAGCGACGGCGCGATTGCAAAGCCTTCCGACATCGACGCCAGCGGCGGCAAGCCGCGAATGCGGATGTAGCTTCCCGTCGGGAGCGCCCCGGTGCCGACCACCTGCATCGAGAACGGTGTCTCGCCGGCCGGCTCGCCGACGATGATGCTGGCAATGCTGATCGCGCGCTTGTCGGCGGAACCGGCCTGAGCGAACAGCAGCCCGCCCTCGACGGACGGCGGGTCCCTTGTCTCGGCCCACTCGATCGGCACCGCCGCGATGGCATTATCGGCAGCCAGCGTGAACGCCGCCGCGCAGGCAGCACCTCTGAGCGCATGTGTTCGCCGCCGGCGAGCCCGGCGGCGAACTGAATGACTGGCACCTCGCGCCATCAGCAGCCGTAACATCCCCTTCTGCCCCATTGGCGAACCGTTGGCGGGCGGACTTATCTCTTGCCCTGGCCCTTGCTCCACTCGAGGAACTGGCGGAACAGCCGCTCCTGCTCGGCCGGATCGCCAGGCGCTGCGCGCGCGGCCTGAACGCGAGCGAGAGCAGGATCGACGCCGGGCCCAGTTGGCGAGGCGGGAGCCGGCGAGGCCTTTGACGTTGCGGGGCCGGCGCCGCCGGCGGCGTTGCGATCGAGCCACTCTTGCGCAGCCGGGAACCGCTTCCAGCCCTTGAACGGCGCGGCGAGGTTCACATCCTTCCACTTCTCGTGCCGGGGCGGCTTCTTGAGCTCCTCGAACTTCGTGAAGAGGGCATCGACAAAGTTGGCGAGCCGCCGGTAGCGCTCTGTGTTGCGCGGCCAGTTGTAGGCGATCAGCACCAGGCTGAATGCGATGGTGTCGACCGACTCTCCCTCCTTCAGCAGGTTGGGGTAGTCCTTGGACGTGATGGTGGACGGCAGGAAGTCGGCCTCGAGCGCCTCCGTATAAGGCACCGGCAACAGCTTCATGCCGGGCTCGAGCTTGAACTTCTGGAAGGCCGCGCCGGGCTTGGCCGAAGCGGCGACGGTGGCGGCGATCTCTCCGGACTTGATCTTCAGGTAGGCGTCGCCGTGGCCCATGTTGACTTCTTCGATATTGATGCCGAGCGAGTCGAACACCTGCCGTGAAGCCGCCTGCGACCCGCTGCCCTTGGTCGACAGATTGACCTTCTTGCCTTTCAGGTCCTCGAGCTTCTCGATGCCCGACCCGACGAGCACATGCATTTCCGAGTTGAAGAGTGTGGTGATGTAGGAGATGCGGCTGTCCATGCCGGGGCCGTACTCGCCCGAGCGCTTTGCCTCGGCCAGGATGTTGGTCTGGGTGATGCCGAGATCAACGCCACGCAGATAGAGCACGTCGCGGATGTTGCCCTGCGACCCGGTGCCGACCACCGGCAGCACTCGCAGGTTGTCGCTATCGAGCACGACAGAGAGGTCGTATCCGATCACCAGCTGCGTTCCGTTCGGGTTGCCGGTAATGATGGTGACGGTATTCTGGTTGACTTGGTCGATCCGCGCCGCATGCGACTGGCGGGGAGGCTGTCCCTTCTGCGGCGCCTGCGCAACCTGCGTTTCGCCCGACGCACTCTGCGCCAGCACCTCGGGTGCAATGCTCTGCGCGGAAACGACCGAAACAGCGACCGCGAGCAGCCGAGCCAAGCGCCACATCATTTGACCACCCTTCGAACTTTGACCAAAGACGGAACTCGAACGCGCCAATCGTCCCGGAAGACCATCGCGCTCATCCGCGTGTCGAGCGCGATCAACTTGAGGTCTCTGTCGGTCGAACGATGTTTGGTCCCGCGGGCCGGACCGTAGCACATGAGCGGATGAGTGCAAGTCTGAGCATCGCACGATCGCACGCCGACGCGCATCGCAGCACTTATCTCAAATTCCTGCAAAACGCCGCGTAGCGCTGATTAGCTCGTGCACGATCCCTGGCTCGACCAGTGCATGGCCCGCATCGGGCACGATCCTGAGATCCGCGATCGGCCACGCGCGCTTGAGTTCCCACGCGTTCCGAACCGGCGTGCACACATCATAGCGCCCATGCACAATCACACCGGGGATCGTGGCGATGCGCGAGGCGCGCTCGATGAGCTCGCCATCGTGCGCGAAGAAACCGCGGTGGATGAAGAAGTGGCATTCGATCCGTGCGAACGCGAGCGCGTAGGCCTCGTTTGCGAACTGCCTGATCCGCTCGCGGTCCTCCATCAGCGACAGCGTCGAGGCCTCCCAGACACTCCACGCCTGCGCCGCCGCGATCTGCACCCGCCGATCGGGATGCGTGAGGCGCTTGTGGTAGGCGGCGATCATGTCGCCGCGCTCCTCGAGCGGGATCTGCGCTTCGTATGCCTCGAACGCCTCCGGGAAGATCCAGCTCGCGCCGCGCTGGTAGAACCACTCGAGCTCGCTTCGCCGCAGCAGGAAAATTCCACGCAGAATCAGGCTCGTCACCCGTTCGGGATGGGTCTCGGCGTAGGCGAGCGCCAGCGTCGAGCCCCACGACCCGCCGAACACCTGCCAGCGCTCGATGCCGAGATGCTCCCGCAGGCGCTCCATGTCGGCAACCAGATCCCATGTGGTGTTGTCGTCGAGCGAAGCGTGCGGCACCGACCGGCCGCAGCCGCGCTGATCGAACAGGATGATGCGGTAGCGGGAGGGATCGTGGCAGCGCCGCATGGTCGGGTTCGAGCCGCCGCCCGGGCCGCCGTGCACGGTGACGACCGGGATGCCGGCCGGATTGCCGCTCTGCTCGAAGTAGAGCTCGTGGCCGCCCGTCACCGCCAGCCGGCCGTGCATGAAGGGCTCGATCGGCGGATAGAGCTGCAGGCGCTGGTTCTCGCTCATGGAATGCTCTTCCTTCGGGGACGTCCAGACAGAGGAATGCTAAGCGGCGCCTCCAGCATACGAGAACCGGGTGGTGCTCACGACCAGGCGCCCGCTCACGTCTGCCGCTGCTGCAGGCGCAACAGGCGCAGCTCGCGGTCGTGAATCGTCTCGCCGCCGGGCCGCCGCATGTCGCGCACGACTTCCAGCACATGCCGCCCGGGAGCGGGCGCCATCCGCGCGGCAGCGATCGCAGCCGCGAAGCCGGCCGGCACGCCGAACACCGCCGCCAGCGCCGACGGCACGCCGAGCCATGTCACCTGCCCGGCCAGGATCGCGAGCGCAGCGACCACAAAACCGGCGACCATGCCGGCCAGCGCACCGAAAGCGTTGAGCCGCTTCCACCAGACCGAAAGCACGAGCACCGGAAAGGCCGCCGAGCCGGAGAGCGCGAATCCCCATAGCAGGAGGCTCAGTGGATCGGCCGGAATCATGATCGCGATCGCCCCCGCGATAGCCGCCACCGCCATCAGCGCAAGGCGCGCACTCATCACCCGCGGTCCCGCCGGCGCCGGCTCGCGCCGAAGCCCATTGAGGACGTCCTCGGCCAGAATGCTGGCGAGCGCGACCATGCCGGCGCTCGCGCCGATCAGCGCCGCCGCGACCGCACCCTCGAGAGCGAGCAGCAGCAGCACCGTCGGCAGCCCCGCCGCCACCGGAAGCGCGAACAGCACCGCATCGCGCTTGAAGCTGAAGCTCGCGAGCGGCAGCCGCGCCGCGTTTCCATCGACCGCGGCCCATCCCATCTCCTGCAGGCTGACGAACCACAGCGGCATCTGCTCCGCCTGGCGTCCGACCAGCTCGTCCACGACCATGTCCCGCAGGAACACGGCCACCGCCGATACCGTGAGCGTGAGGATGCCGCAGAACACGGTCGCCCATGCGACCGCCTTGCGCGCATCGTAGACGCCGGGCGTCACTCCGCAGCGCGGCAGCAGCCAGGGCGCCGCGGCGACGCCGGTCATCAGGCAAAGTCCGGCAAGGATGAACGCCAGCGGACCGACGCTGCCGTAGGGCTCGGCCATGCGGTGAGCGAGCGTGTAGAGCTCCTGCCCAGCGAGATCGAAGGCCAGCGACGGCGCGATCGCGATCGGCACGCCCTGCGCGAACTCGGCCCGCCCGATCGCGCGCAGAACCGGCCCGTGGCTGAGCTGCGGCAGCGGCAGGTTGGTGACCACGGCAGCAACGATCCCGACCGGCACCATCAGCGCGAGCAGACCGGCGATGGCCTGCGCAGTATTGCTCCAGGTGAGAGATCGCATCCCGCCGAGCATCACCGTCGCCGCGGCCGCGAGCACGATCAGCACGATCATCGGCATTTCCGGCTGCCCGGAGAGCAGCGAGGCGGTCCAGGCGCCCATGCGCACCTCCGCCGCAATGACGAGGAGCATCGGCGCGGCGAGCAGCGCGGCCGATACGACGCGAAGCGGCCCGCTCTCGAACCGGCGCCCGAGATAGCTCGGCACCGTGAATGCACCGAACTTGCGAAGGAACGGCGCGATGACGAGCGCCATCACCACGAACCCGGCCGAGAAACCGATGACGAGGCACCAGGCGTCAAAGCCGTTGAGGAAGAAGAGTCCCGCGAGCGCGACCATGCCGGTGGCGCCGACCGCGGAGAACGCGAGGCCAATCCCGCTGTAGACCGCCGGCACGCGACGTCCCGACACGAAGAACTCGGACGGCTCGTGGCAGCGGGCCGCGATGCCGATCCCAGCAAAGAGCGCGATCGGCCCGAGCAGCATGACCCAACGCAGCACTGGCTCCGAGGCGCCGAGCTGCTCGAAGATCAGCAGCAGCAGCACGAGCGAGATGAACGTGCTCGCGAAGATGCCGAAATAGGTCCCGAGCCGCGGATTGACGAGACGGCTGTGCGAGGCGGTGCTCATGAGCGGCCGTCCTCCGATCGCTCACATGTCCTCATTGGCGCCATGCCAGCGGTCGATCGCGTCCTGCCGGTTGATGAACGAGGCCACCGTGAAGATGGCGATCAGCACCAGGCCGTGACCGACGAGGAAGTAGCCGAGCGGGAAGCCGAGGAACTTGTTGGAGTTGAGCCGGTCGACGTAGAGCGGCAGCACGATCATCAGCAGCAGGAACGGCAGCAGGCTCGCCAGCATCTGCCACTTGGTGTCGCGCCAGTAGGGCTTGCGCTCCTCAATGTCCATCCCAGGCGCCCCCGATCCCCGACCACCCCGAAAGTACCGCGACTAGAATCGCCAGAGTTGAGTCTACTACACCGGCAGCAACTCGCACTCTAGTATGGCTTCTCTTGGGCGAAGTGTACGGACAAAGCGAGAGCTGCGAGGTGGCCCCATGAAGATCATCGACGAGTTCAGAGAATTTGCCTTGAAGGGCAATGTAGTCGACCTTGCCATTGGCGTCATCATCGGCGCTGCCTTTGCCCCGGTGGTCTCCTCTCTGGTCGACAACATCATGATGCCGCCGATCGGCTATGTGCTGGCCGGCATCGACTTCAGCCACCTGAGCATCACCCTGCCGACGCCGACCGGCACGGACGTCGAGATCAGGTACGGTGTTTTCCTCAACGCCCTGATCAAGTTCTTCATCACCGCGCTTGCGGTGTTCGCCATCGTCAAGGCGATGAACGCGCTCCGTCGGCCGGCCCCTGCGGCAGCCCCGCCGCCGCAGTCCGAGGTCTACCTGCGCGAGATCCGCGACGCGCTCGTCAAGCGGCCCTAGTGTGATGATCGAGAAGTTCGCCTCATCGTGTTCGGCTGGGTCGTGCAGCGGACTTCTCGATCTAAATCACACCAGCAGCATTCAGTCGTCCTTCAGATCGCGAAATTCGTTTCCGAGCCAGCCGCAGACTGAGACGAATTTCGCGATCAGGACACTAGGCAATCGCTATTGCCGATCCACCTTGAGTGCCGGTAAAGTTGCCGGACTGGGCGGGTGTAGTTCAGTGGTAGAACGTCAGCTTCCCAAGCTGAATGTCGTCGGTTCGATCCCGATCGCCCGCTCCAGCTTTCTCGACACGCTATCGGTCTGAGCAGGCAACGGCA
>JBIOVC010000387.1:0-2689 GCA_044867545.1 Hyphomicrobiaceae bacterium
TCGCGGAAGCGGCGCGGGCGGCAGGCGTGAGCCCGGCGGCGCCCTACCGGCATTTCCGCGACCGCGACGCGCTGATGGCGGATGTTGCCCAACGCGGGTTCGCGCGGTTCGCGGACAATCTGGAGGCAGCCTGGGACGGTGGACGGCCGGACCCGCTCGAAGCGCTCGAGCGGACGGGGCGCGCCTATCTCGCGTTCGCCCGGTCGGAGCCCGCCTACTTCGCGGCGATGTTTGAGTCCGGGCTGTCATTTGCGAATTTCCCAGGACTGCGCGCGGCGGGCGACCGGGCATTCGAGGTGCTGCGCAAGGCGTGCGAGGAGGTGGCGGCGACGAGCGCGGCGTCGCGCCGGCCGCCGGCGCTGATGGTGGCGCTGCACATCTGGTCGGTTTCGCACGGGGTGGCGGCGCTGTTCGCGCGCGGCGACGATGCCCGCCGGCCGATCCCGATGACGCCTGAAGAGCTGCTCGAGGCGGCGGTGCTCATCTACCTCGAAGGGCTCGGCATCCGGCGCACCTAGCATTGGCGCATCGAAATCCCAAAATTGACCCTTGACGATCGCCAGCCCTGCTGCCACTTATGTGAATGTAATAAACATTAACATTGGAGACCGCCGCGATGTCGAATGTCGTCGCGATGATGGATGACCTCGGTAAGCCGGCCTGGATCGGCCTGATGGTGCTGGGGTTCATCATCTTCTGGCCCATCGGGCTGGTGGTTCTGGCCTATCTGATCTGGAGTGGACGCATGAGCTGGGGAAGACATGAAGACCTCGACCGCTGGCAGCAGCGGATGTCGGATCGCTGGGAGCGGCACAGGGGCCGATGGGGCCGGCACATGGGCCGGTGCGGAATGCACAGGAGCCGGCGCGGCGACTTCGCGCCGACGGGCAACCGGGCGTTCGACGAGTACCGCGCCGAGACGCTCCGGCGGCTCGAGGAGGAGGCGACCGAATTCCACGAGTTCCTGTCGCGGCTCCGCATGGCCAAGGACAAGTCCGAGTTCGATCAGTTCATGACGGAGCGGCGGAATCGTCCGTCGACGCCGGACCAGTCCGGCCCTGCATCGCCTTCGCCCGAGCCTTCGGCCTGACGCAGGCGCTCGAGCTTCAGAACATCAGTGGGCATCCGCGGCGACGCGGGTGCCCATTTCGTTTGGGATCACACCGCGCTGACGGTCGCGAACCGCTCGGCGTAATGGCAGGCGACCTGCCGGCCGGCGAGCGGGCGCAGCGCCGGGCGCTCGGTGCGACAGCGGTCGGTGACGTAGGGGCAGCGGGTTGAGAACACGCATCCCGGCGGCACGTTGAACGGCGAGGGCAGCTCGCCTTTCAGCACGATGCGCGTGCGCTTCCTGCCGGTCGTATTGGGCGTGCTCGCCAGCAGCGCTTGCGTGTAGGGGTGCAGCGGCCGCTCAAAGATCGGTCCCTTCGGCCCCTGCTCGACGGTGGTGCCGAGGTAGAGCACCAGCACGTCGTGGGCGATGTGGCGGACAACGCCGAGGTCGTGGGAGATGAAAAGGTAGGCGACTTTCATGTCGCGCTGCAGGTCGGCGAGCAGGTTCAGCACCTGCGCCTGGATCGAGACATCGAGGGCGGAGACCGGCTCGTCGGCGATGACGAGCTTCGGCTCGAGCATCAGCGCGCGGGCGATGGCGATGCGCTGTCGCTGGCCGCCGGAGAACATGTGCGGGTAGCGGCCGTATTGCTCGGGACGCAGGCCGACGCGCGCCATCATCTGCCGGGCTCTCGCCTCCTGCTCGGTGCGGTCGAGGCTCGTGTTGATGTCGAGCGGCTCGCGGAGAATGTTGCCGACCTTCTTCCTCGGGTTGAGAGAGGCATACGGGTTCTGGAATACGAACTGGACGAGGCGGCGCAATCGCTGCGCCTCGCCGCGCGGCGCATCGAGCGCGTCGATGCCGTCGAGGGTGAGGGTTCCTTCCGTCGGGGGCTCGACGAGGCCCACCAGGCGGCCGAGCGTCGATTTCCCCGATCCCGACTCGCCGACGACGGCGAGCGTGCTGCCCTCGGCGATGTCGAACGACACGCCGCGCACGGCGGTGAGGCGCGCGGGCGGGCGGAACGGTCCCTTGCGCAGCAGGTAGGTGCGCGACAGGTTCTCAGCCGAGACGAGCGGGCGGGTCATGGCACGAGCGGTCCGTCGGCGGCGATCCTCGCCATGCGCTCGGGATCGGCGAGGGGATAATGACAGCGGACCTGGCCGCCTTGCCAGGGGCGCAGGTCGGGACGGATCTCGCTCGACCGGCGCGTCGCGTAGCGGCAGCGCGGCGCGAACAGGCAGCCGCGCGGGCGGTCGAAGGCGCCCGGCACGACGCCGGGGATGGTCTCGAGGCGGCCGCTCGCCGTGCTCCGTTCGGGGAGCGAGGCGAGCAAGGCGGCGGTGTAGGGATGCTGGGGCGCGGTGAAGAGCTCGGCCGCGTCGCGCTCCTCCATGATCTGGCCGGCATACATGACGACGACGCGATGAGCGATCTCGGCGATCACGCCCATGTTGTGGGTGATCAGCACCAGCGCCATGCCGCGCTCACGCTGGAGCTTCTGCAGGAGGTCGAGGATCTGCGCCTGGATGGTGACGTCGAGGGCGGTGGTCGGCTCATCGGCGATCAGCAGGCGCGGGGTGCAGGCGATCGCCATCGCGATCATCACGCGCTGGCTCATGCCGCCGGAGAGCT
>JBIOVC010000388.1:0-5182 GCA_044867545.1 Hyphomicrobiaceae bacterium
TCTCGATCATCGGCACGTTCGCGGTGATGTACGTGCTCGGCTTCTCGATCAACGCGCTCACCCTGTTCGGGCTGGTGCTGGCAATCGGCATCGTCGTCGACGATGCGATCGTCGTCGTCGAGAACGTCGAGCGCAACATCGAGGAGGGCCTGTCGCCACGCGAGGCGTCCTACAAGGCCATGACCGAGGTGTCGGGGCCGATCATCGCCATCGCGCTCGTGCTGATCGCGGTGTTCGTGCCGCTTGCCTTCATCACCGGCCTTACGGGTCAGTTCTACAGGCAGTTCGCGCTGACGATCGCCATCTCGACGGTGATCTCGGCGATCAACTCGCTGACGCTGTCGCCGGCGCTTTCGGCGATCCTCCTGAAGGGCCACGGTGCGCCACCCGACCGGCTGACGCGGGTGATGAACTTCCTGTTCGGCTGGCTGTTTGCCGGCTTCAACTGGGTGTTCGCGCGCGGGATCGGCGGCTATCAGGTCGGCGTGCGCGGCATTCTCACCCGCAAGGGGTCGGTGATGCTCGTCTATGCGATCATGCTGGGAGCGACCTTCGTCCTGTTCCGCATGGTGCCGGGCGGCTTCGTGCCGGCCCAGGACAAGCAGTACCTCGTCGGCTTCGCGCAACTCCCCGATGGCGCCACGCTCGACCGCACCGAGGACGTGATCCGCCGCATGAGCGAGATCACCATGAAGGAGCCAGGCGTCGAAAGCGCGGTCGCCTTTCCCGGGTTGTCGATCGCCGGCTTTTCCAACTCCTCCAACGCCGGCATCGTGTTCTCGACGCTGAAGCCGTTCGAGGAGCGCAAGAGCCCCGAGCTCAGCGCCGGCGCCATCGCCATGTCGCTCAACAAGAAGTACGGCGTCATCCAGGACGCCTTCATCGCCATGTTCCCGCCGCCGCCGGTGCAGGGCCTCGGCGTGGTCGGCGGCTTCAAACTGCAGGTCGAGGATCGTACCGGGCGCGGCTACGACGCACTGAACGAGGTCACCAAGGCGTTCATGGGGAAGGCGATGGCGGCGCCTGAGCTGATCGGGCAGTTCACCACCTACCAGGTGAACGTCCCGCAGATCTTCGCCGATGTCGACCGCACCAAGGCGCGGCAGCTCGGTGTGCCGATCACCTCGGTGTTCGAGACGCTGCAGATCTACCTGGGCTCTCTCTACGTCAACGACTTCAACAAGTTCGGCCGCACCTACTCGGTGCGCGTGCAGGCGGACGCGCCGTTCCGCGCCCGCGCCGACGACATCGGCCAGCTCAAGGTCCGCTCGAACTCGGGCGAGATGGTGCCGCTCGCGGCGGTGCTCAACGTCAAGACCAGCGCCGGGCCGGAGCGCGCTATGCGCTACAACGGCTTCCTCTCCGCCGACATCAACGCCAACCCTGCCCCCGGATACTCCTCGGGCCAGGCGCAGGACGCGGCGAAGCGGATTGCGGCGGAAGTGCTGCCCGCCGGCTTCGATTACGAGTGGACCGACCTCACCTACCAGGAAATCCTCGCTGGCAACTCGGCGATCTGGGTATTCCCGCTGTCGATCCTGTTCGTGTTCCTGGTGCTCGCGGCGCAGTACGAGAGCCTGGTGCTGCCGCTGTCGATCATCATGATCGTGCCGATGAGCCTGCTCGCGGCGATGGCGGGCGTGTGGCTCAGCGCCGGTGACAACAACGTGTTCACGCAGATCGGCCTCGTCGTGCTGGTCGGGCTGTCGGCGAAGAATGCTATTCTTATTGTCGAGTTCGCGCGCGAGCTGGAGTTCGCCGGCCGCACGGCGGTACAGGCCGCGATCGAGGCGAGCCGACTCCGGCTTCGGCCGATCCTGATGACCTCGTTTGCGTTCATCATGGGCGTCGTACCGCTCGTCACCTCGACCGGAGCGGGCGCCGAGATGCGGCATGCGATGGGCGTTGCGGTGTTCGCAGGCATGATCGGCGTGACACTGTTCGGCATCTTCTTGACGCCGGTGTTCTACGTGCTGCTGCGTCAGATCACTGGCAATCGGCCGCTGAAGCAGCACGGCACATCGACCGCCGCGCCGGAGCACCAGCCGGCGGCGGCGGAGTGATGCCGCGCTTCAGATCGCGCAGCGGACGTTGAGCAGGGCCTGGCGCTTCTGACGGCGCACGGCCCTGATCGCCTTGGCGAGCGCGGCTTCCAGCTCGGACGGCTCGTCCACGCGCAGGCCCAGTCCGCCGCTCGCCTCTACAACCTTCTCGTAGGCGGGAGAGGGGCTCAGCGAGGAGAGCGGCATCTCATTGGCGGCGGCGGCGTGGCCTTGCGGGTAGAGCGCCAGCGTCGACCTGCGCACGGCGTTCCAGACCTCATTGTTGAATACGACGGTGAGCACCGGCAGGCCAAGCGCCGCGGCGGTCTGGTGGCAGGCGACTGGGTTCGCGAACATGTAGGAGCCGTCGCCGATGCAGGCGATGACAAGGCGGTCCGGGCTGGCGAGCTTTGCGCCAAGGGCGGCGGGGAGCCCAAAGCCGAGGCCGCCGGCGATCGGGTGACCGAAGTAGCTGTCGGCGCGCGTGAACGTCATCACGGACGGATCGCAGCCGAGCTCGCCGAAGACGATCGCGTCCTCGCCCTTCTGCGCATCGATCATGCGGCTGATCGATGCGTTGGTCATGGTGTCCGCCGGCTTCGCGGACTGCTTTCCCTGCTGCCGGCGCATGTCCTCGATCTCGGCCAGCACGGCCTCGCGGCGTTCGGCGGACGCTTGCGGCATTGCGTCTGCGAGGCGTTCGAGCGCGGCGGCGACGTTGGCGCGCAGCACGATGTCGGCGGGGAAGGAACGCATCGGCACGCGCGCGAATCCCGGGTCGGGGCCGATCTCGATGACGCGGACATCCTTTCCCAGCGTGTGCCGCTTCGGCAGCCACGGCACCATCATGTCGAGGGTAACGATGGCGTCGGCGCGCTCGATCCATGGAGCGAGATCGAAACCGGCGTGGAAAGGATGACCGGTCGGCATGGCGAGCCGCCCCGGCCAGAAGTGCACCACCGGGATTGCGGCGCGCTCGGCGAATGCCGAGATCGCGGCAAAGGCTGCCGCATCGCTGCGTCCGGCAATGATGAGCGGGCGGCGCGCCGTCTCGAGGATGATGGCAACCTGCCCGAGCGCGGTCGGATCGGGATGCGCGGGGCTGGCCGGCGCGGCCGTGGACTTGTCGGAGAGCTCGAGATCCGGCCACGCTTCGGCCAGCACCTCGCGCGGCAGGCTCAGGTAAGCGGGCCCCCGCGGCTCGCTCATCGACAGCGCGAGCGCCCGGTCGACAACCGCCTCGACTTGGCTGGGCGTGCGCAACTCGTAGTCCCACTTCACGAACTCGCGCAGCATGCCGGCCTGGTCGAACATCTCCTGGCCCCAGTGAATGGGGAGGTCGCGGCTTGCCAGGTGATGGCGCTCGGTGAGGGGCGTGCGGCCCGAGGTGAACAGCATCGGCACGCCGTCGCGGGAGGCGTTGATGAGGCCCATCAGCGCATTGGCGGTGCCGACATTGACGTGCACCATCACCGCCTGCGGCCGGCCGGTGACGAGGTAGTAGCCGTGCGCCATGCCGACGGCGACCGTCTCATGGGCGATCGGTACGGCCTCCGGCATCGGGATGCCGGCCTTGCGGCCGCGCGCCAGCGCCTCGATGATCGGCGCGAAATCGGTGCCGGCGTTGGCGAACAGCCAGTCGATGCCGCGGCTTTTCAGCAGCGCCAGGTAGGCCTCGGCGACGGTCTCGAATCGGGATGCGGGCTTCGGCATGCGCTGGGCTCCGTCACGTCAGGAGTCGGATATTAGCCGGCCCGGCGAGGCGTGCCATACCGTGACGACGAGGTGAGGCTGGGGTGATAGACTGAAGCGCCGTCCGTTCCATCCTTCAACAGCCGCTGAACATCCCATGCCGAGCACCGAACCCTGCTTCGACGTCGCCCATCTCGGCCACATCGAGCTGCTGACCGACAAGCCCGAGCAGAGCCTCGACTTCTTCGTCGACATCCTGGGGCTGAGCGAGAGCGGGCGGGAGGGAGACTCGGTCTATTTGCGCGCGTTCGACGACTACGAATTCCACACCTTGAAGCTTACGGCGGCCGGCACCACCGGCATCCGGCACGCCGGCTACCGGACCTCGAGCGCGGAGGCGCTGAAGCGGCGGGTTGCGGCAATCGAGCGGCTCGGCGCTGGGCTCGGCTGGAGCGATGGCGATCTGGGCCACGGTCCCGCCTACCGCTTCCGCGATCCGGACGGGCATGTATTCGAGCTCTACTGGGAGACGAAACGGTACGAGGCACCTCCGGCCGAACGCCCCGCGCTGAAGAACCAGGCACAGCGCTTCCACGGCCGCGGCGCCGGGGTCAGGCGGCTCGATCACTTCAACCTGCTGGCCGTCGATGTCGGCGCGATCCGGGACTTTCTGCCAAAGGCGCTCGGCAGCCGCATCACCGAACAGATCGTGCTCGACAGCGGCGCGGTGGCGGGGTGCTGGTTCACGGTCAACAACAAGTCTTACGATGTCGCCTACACGCGGGATGCGACCGGCACGCCCGGGCGCTTCCATCACGTCACCTACGCCGTCGATCAGCGCGAGCACATCCTGCGGGCGGCCGACATCTTTCTGGAGAACGGCGTGTTCATCGAGACCGGCCCGCACAAGCATGCGATCCAGCAGACCTTCTTCCTCTACGTGTACGAGCCGGCGGGCAACCGGGTCGAGATCGCCAACGCTGGCGCACGGCTGATCCTGGCGCCGGATTGGCAGACGGTCACCTGGACCGAGGCGGAGCGGAAGAAGGGCCAGGCGTGGGGCCTGAAGACGATCGAGTCCTTCCACACCCACGGCACGCCGCCGGTGAAGGGCAAGCAGTCATAGGTCGTTCGGATCACACGGACCGGTGGGGGTAGGTCGGTGCTGAGGCCGCTTACCGGCCGAAGCCCGACAATTCCGCTGGTGCTGTCGGGCTTCGCATGCGCTCAGCCCGACCTACGTATTTCGTGGAAGGCTTACCCGAACTGCCGGCTCACGAAGTGGAAGGCCTGGCTCAGGATGTCGCCGAACACCAGCAGCACGAAGGCCCAGAGGAATGCCGATCCCCAGTTGGCGATCTGGAACTTGATCCAGTTCATCTCCGTCGCGCCGGCGACGATCGGGACCGAGGCGCGAAAAGGTCCAGAGAAGCGCGCAAGCACGATCG
>JBIOVC010000389.1:0-9541 GCA_044867545.1 Hyphomicrobiaceae bacterium
CGGCGCTGATGCTGCTGCCGGAGAGCGATGTCGTGGCGGGGCTCATCCAGGAGGTGGAGACAGGAGAGGCCGGTGAGACGGACGAGGCGCTGCTCGACGGGCTGCGTGGTCTGGAACGCGAGCTCAGGTTGATGAACCCGCGCGACCGGTCGGCATGGCAAGCCGTCGAGGACAGCCTCGGCCGTCTGTTCGAGCCGAACCCGGTCGGCAGAATTGTCCACGCCTTGAACGGCGGGCGCAGCGTGCACTGACCTGGCCCTACACTGCCTGCAAATACAAACCCGCGCGGCAGCTGCCGCGCGGGTCTCGTGTTTCAGGGATCGTGATCGCTTGAGCCTATTCCTTGAACGGCACGATCTTCTGCGTCTGCGTGCCGAGGCCCTCGATCGAAAGCGTGACCGTGTCGCCGGCCTTGAGCCAGACGGGAGGCTTCATGCCGAGTGCCACGCCCGGCGGGGTGCCGGTGGTGATGACGTCGCCGGGATCGAGCACCATGAAATGCGAGATGTAGGACAACAGGTGTGTGACTGAGAAGATCATGGTCTTCGTGCTGCCGGTCTGGCGGCGCTTGCCGTTGACGTCGAGGCTCATGGCGAGCTGCTGCACGTCCTTGATCTCGTCCGGCGTGACGAGCCATGGGCCCAAGGGGCCGAACGTCTCGGCGCACTTGCCCTTCATCCACTGGCCGCCGCGCTCGCTCTGGAAGTGGCGCTCGGAAACGTCATTGCAGATGCAGTGTCCGGCGATGTGGGAGAGCGCGTCGTTGACGGGCACATAACGGGCGCGGGTGCCAATGACGAAGGCGAGCTCGACCTCGTAGTCGAGCTTGAGCGAGCCCTTTGGGACCATGACGTCGTCGTTCGGGCCGACGATGCAGTTGGCGAGCTTGTTGAAGAGGATCGGCTCGGTCGGGATCTTGGCGCCGGTCTCCTTGGCATGATCCTCAAAGTTGAGGCCGACGGCGATGAAGTTGCGCACGTTGCCGATGGGGGCGCCGATGCGCACGCTTTGCGGTGCGGCCGGCAAGCTCTGGGGATCGATCTTCCTGAGCTTGTCCAGGCTGGCACGGCTAAGCGTCGATCCGTCGATGTCAGGGATGTGCTGGGAAAGATCGCGGATCGTGCCGGCCGGATCGACAAGACCCGGCTTCTCCTGCCCTGCTGGTCCAAACCGCACCAACTTCATGGTTTCCACTCCACTCAAGCTAAGATTTCGATGGGCACTATCGGATAGGCCGATAGCTGGGGGACGTCAAAAGCATTCGTTTCGCCTCAAGGCGGCTGCCCGGCCTGCCTCTCCTCCACGAGGCGGTCGCGGGTCCGCAGCGCCGGGAACAGGTGCGACCAGATCGCCGCCACGGCAATGGCGCCGGCCCCACCGAGCACGACAGCAGGCACCGCGCCGATGAAGCCCGCGAGCACGCCGGCCGTGAGCTGGCCGATCTCGTTCGACGTGGTGATGAACAGGCTGTTGACGGCGGCGACGCGGCCTCTGAGGTAGTCCGGCGTGTCGGCCTGCATGATGGTCATGCGGATCACCACGCTCACCATGTCGGAGGCGCCGACGGCGAGGAGAAACAGCATCGACAGCAAGAAGTCCTCCGACAGCCCGAAGCCGATCGTGGCAAAGCCGTAGGCCGCCACGGTCAGAAACAGCCACTGGCCGGCGCGCCGCGACAACAGGGAGGTCTTCGACAGCACCAGCGCCATCCCCAAGGCGCCGACAGCCGGTGCCGACCGCAGCAGGCCTAGCCCCCAGGGGCCGACCTCAAGAATGTCCTTGGCGAAGATCGGCAGCAGAGCCATGGCGCTCGCCAGGATCACGGCGAACATGTCGAGGGTGATGGCGCCGAGCAGCACTGGACGCTTGGTGGTGAACTCGAGGCCGGCGAGCAGGCTGCGCCATGACATCGGCTCGTGCTGGGCCGGCGTGCTGCGATAGCGGATCGCGAGCATGGCGACGGCAGCGGCGGCAAAGCAGGCCAGCGAGAACGCGAAGGGGAGCCGGGCATCGACTGCATAGAGCAGGCCACCGATCGCCGGGCCGGCGATGGTTGCCGCCTGGTGCACGCCGGAGGTGAAGGCGACCGCGTGGCCGAAGTGATGCAGCGGGACGAGGTTTGGCAGGATCGCTTGCGAGGCCGGCTGGAAGAAGGCGCGCGCGGTAGCGTAGGCAGCGACGAACAAGTACACCGGCCAGACAACGGCCGTACCGCTCCAGACGTGGACGAGCAGGCCCGCGGCCGAGATCGCCATTGCCGCCGCCGTGATGGTCAGGATCAGGCGGCGCTCGAAACGGTCGGCCACGAGGCCGACGACCAAGACCAGCGAGATTGCCGGCAGGAAGCCTGCAAGACCGAGGAAGCCCAGCGCGAAGGCGCTGCCGGTGACGTCGTAAATCAGCCAGCCGATGGCGACGGTCTGCATCTGGCTCGCGAGCGAGGTCGTGAACTTGGCGCAGCTCACCAGAGCGAAATCGCGATAGCGGAACGGAGACCAGTCCTCGGCGGACATTCAACCTCTCTCTTGCCACGTACGGACGGGTCGCCCGCCGCGGATCAGGCACGCGCAGGGCCCGGGCTCTCCTCCACCAGCCGGTTCCGGTTGCGCAGCTCGGGGAACAGCCGCGCCCAGAGGTATGCGACGCCTATTGCCGCGACCCCGCCGATGACGACAGTCGGCGCAGCCCCCAAGAAAGCTGCAACGACACCGCCGCGCAACTGTCCGAGCTCGCCGGACGTGCTGATGAACAACGTGTTCACGGCGGCGACACGGCCTCTCAGGCTGTCGGTGGTCTCGGCCTGCACCATGGTGTGGCGAATGACGACGCTCACCATGTCGGCCGCGCCGGCGACGGTCAGACACAGCATCGAGAGGATCAGATTCTCGGAGAGACCGAAGCCGAGAGTCGCGAGCCCATAGAGGGCAACGAAGCGGAAGAGATGGGTGCCGGAGTTCTGCTGAACGAACGGCCAGTTGGCGAGCACCAGCGCCATCACCAACGCGCCGACCGCGGGCGCGGACCGCAACAGGCCGAGACCGAACGGGCCGATCTCGAGGATGTCCTTGGCGAAGATCGGCAGCAGGGCGATCACGCTGCAGAGCATCACCGCCATCATGTCGAGGCTGATCGCGCCGAGCACGACCGGACGCGACCAGGCAAACTCGATGCCGGCGAGCAGGCTGCGCCAGGTTCGGGCCCCGGTCGCCCGTGCGGAGCGGTGTCTGATCGCCACCGCGCAGGCGGCCGCCAGGACGAAGCAGGTGGTCGAGGCGGCAAACGGCAGGTGTGGGTCGAGGGCGTAGAACAGTCCGCCAAGGGCAGGACCGGTGACGGTGGCAGCCTGGCTGATGCCCGAAATGAACGCGATCGCGCTGGCGAGTTGTCCGGCGGGAACGAGATTGGGCACCAGCGCCTGCGAGGCCGGATTGTAGAACGAGCGTGCGCCGCTGAAGACCGCCAAGTACACATAGACCGGCCAGACGATGGTGGCGGCCGAGCCGACGTGCAGCAGCAGGGCGAGGGCCGACAGCGTCATCGCCACGCTCGAGGCGATCAGAATGAGGCGGCGGTCGAGTCTGTCGGCGACTAGGCCGGTGACGAGCAACAGAGCGAAGGCGGGGATCAGTCCGGACAGGCCCAGGAGGCCCAGGGCGACCGGGTCCGACGTGACATCGTAGACGTACCACCCGATCGCGACGTTCTGCATGTGCATCGCGATCGTCACCAGGGCACGGGCACTGCAAGTCAGCGCGAAATCGCGGTGCTTGAGTGTCTGCCAGCCCTCCAAGGCCATGGATCGAGCCTCGCGGCGCTCAGGCAACTGCGATGCCGGGAGCAGAGGTTGAGGAGATGCCGCGGTCGCGGCGGAGACGGCGCAGATCCGATGGCCGCGGCTCAGCGTTGCGGGGCCCCGTGCCGGCGGCGCCGGATCGTATGCCGCGGTTCTTTGCGGAGCGCAAGAGTGCGGTGCGGGCGGCGCCTGAGGTCCCAAGCCGGGCCGCCCGCAAGATCACAATGCACTACGATGAGGAAAGCGCCTGCTTGACCCGCTCCGGTGTCATCGGAGCGCGCCGGATGCGAACGCCCGTCGCGTCGTAGATCGCGTTGGCCAGCGCGCCCGCCACCGGCCGGATCGACGGCTCGCCCGCGCCGGTCGGGGCTACCTCAGGCCGGTCGATCAGCACGATGTCGATCGTCTCCGGCATGTCCATGATGTCGAGGATCTGGTAGCTCTGCCAGTCCACGCTCGTCACGGTGTTGTTGTCGAAAGTTACCTCCTCGAACAGGGCGCGACTGATGCCCTGCACGATGTTGCCCTCGATGCACTGCTTGAGATCGGTCGGGTTGATGATCTGGCCGCAGTCGTGGGCGACGGTGAACTTCTTCGCCCATACCCTGCCCGAGCGCCGGTCGACCTCGATCTCTGCGATCACGGCGACCACCGTGCCGTTGCGCTGTGCGTAGCCGATGCCGCGGCCCGAGACCGTATTTCCGGTCTGCTTGCTCGGCCCGACGCGCGGCTTCCATCCGGCCTTCTCCTGCGCCGCCTTGATCACCGCGATGTCGCGCGGTGCCTTGGCGTACTTCAACCGGAAGTCGATCGGGTCGGCGCCGACGGCCAGTGCGATCTCGTCGATGAACGACTCGCTTGCGAACTGCAGCTCGGGTCCGTTCGGATCACGCAGGTGCGCGCCCCGAAGCGGTGACGCCCGATCGATGAACGGCGCGATCACCTCCCAGCCCATCGCCTTGCTGGCGAACTCGTAGGAGTGGGCCGGCACGTTGAATGCCTGCGTCGGCTTCAACGGGTGGCCCAGCGTGTGGCCGGCGAGGCAGTCGTGGCTGCGGCTCTCGTTCGAGTTCACCTCGAGCCTGGAAAAACCCTTGGCGATGAACTCGAAGCCGATCACCTCATTGTTGGCGTCGATCGCCGCGCGGGCGCGCATCACCGAGGCGGGACCCTTGGGATCCCATCCGGTGCCTTGGAGCCGCGAGTACTGCAAGCGCACCGGCTTGCCCACCGCTTGCGCCAGCACGGCCGCATCCTGCGCGCAGTCTCCCGCATCGTTGCGGCCGTAGCAGCCGGGGCCTGGCACCCAGATGCCGCGCACGTCGTCCGGATTCAACTCGAGGATCGCAGCGACGCCGTCGCGGGCGAAGTGCGGCTTCTGCCCGCCGGTCCAGAGTGTCGCCGTATTGCCCTTGATCTCGACCACGGCGCAGGCCGGGCCCATCGAGGCATGGCTCTGGAACGGCCACTCGTACTCGGCCTGCACCGTCCGCGCCGCGGCGGCGAACGCCTGCTCGATGTTGCCATTCTGCTTCTCGATCTTGCTCGAAAGCACAGGCGCTTTGCGGATGTGCTCGTGCAGGCTCGTGTAGCTCGGGAACGGCGGTTTGACCTGTGACCACTTTACCTTGAGCCTTTCGGCGGCCTGGATCGCGCCCCACTCGGTGTCGGCGACGACGCCGAGGAACGCGTTCTTCCACACCACCCGTGCGCCGGGGATGTCCTTGATCGAACTCTCGTCGACCTCGACCGGCGCCGAGCCGACCACGGTCGGCCGGATCATGCGCCCGTGCACCATGCCGGGCACCTTGATGTCAGTGACGTAGTCCTCCTGACTGAATACTTTGGGTGCGATGTCGGTGCGCGGGTGCGACCTGCCGACGATCTTGTACTCCTTCGGCGACTTCGGCTTGGCGACCCCGACAGCCTTGAGCTGGTTGCCCCACTGCTTGTTCCAGTCGAGCTTGTGGTTGAAGTACCTGCCGCCGATCAGCTCGGTGTAGCTGACTTTCCTGGCGGCATCCGCCTTGGCCGCGACCACGCCGTCGGTGACGGCGAGCTGGTCGGCCGGCAGCCCAAGCTTCTGCGAGGCCGCTTCGACCAGGACGCGGCGCGCTTCGGCGGCAGCCATTCGCATCTGCATACCGCCGAGCTGAACGCCGGTCGAGCCCGAGGCACCGCCCTGGTTGATCGAAGTGCCGGTGTCGCCCATCAGCACGGTGACGCTCTTCAGCGGCACGTCGAGCTCCTCGGCGACCATCTGGGCGATGGCGGTGTGGATGCCGTGACCCATGTCCATCTTGCCGAAGAAGGCGGTGACGTTGCCGTCTGCAGCGATGGCAACGTAGCTGTCGAGCTGCTCTGGATGCAGCGGCGGCTTCGCCCCTTGCGCGAACGCGGTGCCGACCGACTTGACGAAGTCGAGGCTGACCGGAGCTCCGATCGAGATGACGAGCGCGCCTGCGCCCTTCATGAGCGTACGGCGGGAGACGCTGATCTTTTCGTGCTTACCCATGGCTCACCTCCCTCAGCCGGCGATCTCTGCCGCGCGTTTGACTGCGCGCACGATTCCTAAGTGGGTGGCGCAGCGGCACTTGAGGCCGGTCAGCGCCTCCTTGATCTGGGCGTCGGTCGGCTTCCTGGTCCGCTCGAGCAGTGCCGCGGCCGTCATCATCCAGCCATTGATGCAGTAGCCGCACTGCGGCACCTGCTCCTCGATGTAGGCGGTCTGGAGCGGATGCGGCTTGTCCGGCGTGCCGAGTCCCTCGAGCGTCTTGATCTTGCCGGTTGCAGCCGATACCGGGGTGATGCACGAGCGGATCGGCGTGCCGTCGAGCTGCACCGTGCAGGCGCCGCATTGAGCCAGACCGCAGCCGAACTTCGGGTTCTTGAGTCCGATGTCGTTGCGAAGCGCATAGAGCAGCGGCATGTCCTCGTCGGCGCTGACCGTGTGGTCCTTGCCGTTGACATTGAGGGTAAAGGTCTTGATCGCCATTGAACGCCTCCTCCTTTGCCTAATGCGGCCGATCGTGCCGAGTGCCGGCGCCCCTCACGACTTGTTGTTCTCAAAGCGCGCCTTGGTCCACTTGGCGACGTAGTCGAACAGGTTCTTGGTGACGTTCGAGTACGACTGGCCAGTCGCCTTCTCGCAGGCCGTGCAGGGCGTCATGCCGTGGGTGGCGCCTTCGATGATGATGTACTCCTTGTCGGCACTGGCCGCGGCATCGTGGATCACCTCGCCGTCGCGGATGAAGTAGTGACCGGACATCGCTGCGATCAGCATCGGCACCGAGATCGACTTCACCGCGCATGGCGAGGAGTTGTTGGATGAGCACCAGTCGATGCCATCCTGCGAATGCGTTGCCTTGATGGCATTGTTGCTGAGGAAGGATCTGACCGTCAGCGCCGCGCTGCCGTCATTATAGCTCTTGTCGGCCTTGGCATTCTTGACGAGTGCAGGCCGCACGCTCTTGACGATCTCGGTGACGATGCTGCCGTCGTTCTTCAGCAGCTTCTGGGGCTTCTCGGTCGCGCCGGCGACGCTCATCGAGAAGTCCGACAGGCGGGCGCGGTCGCGGTAGATGACGAACGCGTCGTCGTCGGACGGCTGGTGCTTGCCGGCATTCATGTCGTCGCGGATTTTCGTTGCCTTGGCGATCAGGCGGTTCATGCGCTCGGCCTGCGCCTTGAAGTAGCTATCCATGAACTCCTTGGAATAGACGGAGTGGCCGTTCGGATTGAATCCGTTCTTCGGATCGAAGGGATCGAGGCTCGGATCGGTCTCGAAGGGCTTCGATTCGTCCCTGATCGCGGCATTGAGCCCGCGCATCGTGTTCACCGTGTTGCCCGGATGCGCATCGAGCAGCACCAGGGCGTCGGCTTTGGGCAAGCCTGCGAGGCTGTCGTCGCATTCCGTGAGCTTGTGCGCGCCCTTGCAGTAGGACGGGCCTTTCTCCGCCACTGCCTGATAGAAGGTCGTGGTCGGTCCGCCGCCGCTGTGGCCGATCAGGATCACCTTCTCGATACCGGATTGCTTTCTCAAGAACTCGACGCCCTGCTTCACGTCGAGCGCCATCTGCTCGAAGTTGACCAGCGCCTCGTTGTTGTCGGAGCGGGGGTTGAGGCCCAGCACCATGTAGCCGCGCTTCGACAGCTCGCGGGTCGAGATGTGGCTCAGGAAGTTCGACGTGCGGTGGACGACGAGGAAGGCGATCTTCGGCGAAGGGCCAGCATCGGGCAGGTAGAGGGCGCCCTTGACCTCACTCGGCTTGAACTGGATGTAGCGTGGATTGCTTTGAGCGCTGGCCAGGGATGGGAGCAAAACAAGAGTTGAGACAACGATCAATCCGACAACCCACCTTGCCATCGTTCCACCTCACGGTATGCGCGGGCGAGAGTGGACTCAGGCCCTTGCGCGTTTCTTTCCCCGGAATACCGCCTCATTGATCGGTGTCGACGATCGGGCGTCGCTCAGTCGGCGGCGGTACCACCCACGTGCGCAGTCATTCTGTGCTTCGCGGGATACGGCACTGTCGGCCCGTGGTCTGGTGCTGTCAACGGGCCGGTGCCTAATCGCGCGCGGCAACCTTGGCGGCCGGGAAACTGTCGGTCGAAGGGAAGTACGGCTTGATGTCGAGCAGCGGAGTTCCGTCGCGGCAGTCGATGTTGCGGACATGAAGCGTTGCATGATCGACCGACAGCAACTCGACGACGGCGATGCCGATCGGGTTCGGCCGTACCGGCGAGCGCAGCGCGAAGACGCCGCGCGGGGAGTCGAGGTGGCGCGGAGCCTGCCGGATCAGGTCGCGGCGCGCTTCATCGAGCCAGTAGAGCAGCAGCAGATGAGAGAACTGCTCGACGCCTTCGAGGCCGGCGGCATAGGCATCATCGAGCTCGACCGTCGCGGCGGCCTTGCTTTCGCGGGTGTTCTTCGGGCAGTCGGCGAGCGTGGAGAACGGGGTGCGGATGCGGCCGATGAAGTGCAGGCCCGCGTCGAAGCCCGCCGGGAGGGCGACCCGCACCTCGCCGGGCCGCGGCGACTTCTGTTCGCTCATTGCGCGCCGTCTCCCTTCTGCCGGAGCGGAGAGCTTCGAGCGTTTGCCGGTCGGGGTCAATTGGGGTATCAAGTGCGGGCTCAAGCACCCGTAGCTCAGCTGGATAGAGCGCTGCCCTCCGAAGGCAGAGGTCACAGGTTCGAATCCTGTCGGGTGCGCCATCTGGTAAAATCAAGTCGTAACTTCAGATAGTTGCCACGGTGGGTAGGGCCAGGGCGGCCCTGCAGGTCAGGTGCCAGGCGCCGCTCCAAGGCCAGGCTGTAGCGCGACAGCGCAAAGCACACCGCCCAGAAGACGATGCCGGCGAACACATAGGCCGTGGTGCGCGCGCTCTCCGCCGCCAGCCATTCGGGATCGGCCAAGCCGGCCTGCAGCACGCCCAGAAAATCGAACAGCCCGACGATCAGCACGATCGTCGTCTCCTTGATCACGGCGATGCAGACATTGACCACACCGGGAAGCGAGATGGCGACAGCCTGCGGCACGACGATGCTGGAAGTGACCCGCCAGCGTGACAGACCGAGGCTGCGGCCGGCCTCGATCTGGCCGGTGGGGACTGCCTGCAGTCCGCCGCGGAACACCTCGGCGAGATTGGCGGCGTTGAAGATGGTGAAGGCGAGCAAGGCGCGCAGCAGCTTGTCCGTCTCGACGCCGGGTGGCACGAAGAGCGGGAACAGCACGATCGCCAGAAACA
>JBIOVC010000390.1:0-11670 GCA_044867545.1 Hyphomicrobiaceae bacterium
GCGGACGACAGCTCGATCTTCGCCTTCTCCGCGGCTTCCTTCAGCCGCTGCAGCGCGAGCTTATCGCCCCGCAAGTCGATGCCGTTCTCCTTCTTGAACTCGTCGGCCAGGTAGCTGACGAGCTTCATGTCGAAGTCCTCGCCGCCGAGGAAGGTGTCGCCGTTGGTCGACTTCACCTCGAAGACGCCGTCGCCGATCTCGAGGATCGAAATGTCGAACGTGCCGCCGCCCAAGTCATAGACCGCGATCGTCTTGGTCTTCTGCTTCTTCTCGAGGCCGTAGGCCAAGGCAGCCGCGGTCGGCTCGTTGATGATGCGCAGCACTTCCAGGCCGGCGATGCGGCCGGCGTCCTTGGTGGCCTGGCGCTGGGCGTCGTTGAAGTAGGCGGGAACGGTGATGACCGCTTGCGTCACCGGATGGCCGAGGTAGCTCTCGGCGGTCTCCTTCATCTTCTGAAGGATGTAGGCGGAAACCTGCTGCGGCGAGTACTGCTTGCCGTGGCTCTCGACCCAGGCGTCGCCGTTCGGTCCTTTGATGATCTTGTAGGGGACGAGCTTCTTGTCCTTCTCCACCATCGGGTCGTCGTAGCGCCGTCCGATGAGGCGCTTGATGGCGAAGAACGTGTTCATGGGGTTGGTCACCGCCTGGCGCTTGGCCGGCAGCCCAACCAGCTTCTCGCCGTCCTCGGTAAATGCAACGATCGAGGGCGTCGTGTTCATGCCCTCGGCATTGACGATCACCTTCGGCGCCGTGCCTTCCATTACGGCAACGCACGAGTTGGTGGTGCCAAGGTCGATCCCAATGACTTTGCTCATCTCGTCAGTCCTTCCAATTTGCGGCGAACCGTTGTGGACCCGAACGACTCGGCATCCTTGCTCCCACCGGCGTCCCGAACAACGGGATGGTGCAACGGTCCCCAGGTTCTGAGTTCGAAGTTCCGCAGTTATATAGGCGGGGCCTCAGGGGGCTGCAACGGCGCCGCCCGCGGCTACCCATTATTATTCCTGGTATTCAGCGGTGTGCGGCGGATGGCCGGTGCAACCGGAGCACACCCGGCCTTCAACGCCACCGGAGAGGAGCCCTGCTCATGGAAACGACGACGCCGCAAGGCTTCCGACACTTGAAGGGCTACCTCGACCGCGGCCAACAGGCCCAATTGCTCGCGGCGGTCGAGGACATGGCCTCGAAGGCTCCGTTCTACACGCCGACCATGCCGAACTCAGGAAAGCCGCTGTCGGTCAGGATGACGAACTGCGGTCCGCTCGGCTGGGTCTCGGACAAGCAGGGGGGATACCGGTATCAGGCGACGCACCCGGTCACCGGGGCGCCCTGGCCGGCGATGCCGGAAATGCTGCTTGCGATCTGGGATGAGCTCGCCGGCTACCCGGTTCCACCCGAAGCGTGTCTGATCAACCACTACGGCGAAGGCTCCCGGCTCGGCAGCCACATCGATGCCGACGAGGAGGACACCAACGCTCCGGTCGTCTCGGTCTCGCTCGGGGATGACGCGGTGTTCCACGTAGGCGGGCTGACGCGTGCGGCACCCAAGCAGAGGGTGACACTCAAGTCGGGGGATGTCGTCGTGCTCGGTGGCGCGGCGCGGCGCGCCTATCACGGCATCGACCGCATCATCAGCGGGACATCGACCCTGGTGCGCGAGGGTGGGCGAATCAATCTCACGCTGCGGCGGGTCACCCGACCCGCGTGATCGGCCTAACCCTGGCCCTGCTGCGGGTCCTGATCGCCGGCATCGGCCTCGCCAGCATCCGGCCGGTCGTCATTGGCGGCTGCCGCCGGCACATCCGACGGCTTGGCGGGCTTCGCTCCGCCCTTGGCGGTGACCACCATGGCCGGCCGCAGCACGCGATCCTCGATGACGTAGCCCGGCTGCAGCACCTGCAGAACGGTGCCGACCGGCACGTCAGCGTAATCCTGCTCCATCACCGCCTGATGCAGGTGCGGGTTGAAGAGCTCGCCGGCCGGGTCAACCCGACGGACTCCGTGCGTCTCGAGCACCTTCAACCCGGCGCGCTCGGTCATGGCGACGCCGTCCAGCAACGCTTTCAGCGCCGGGTCCTGCTCGGCAGCACCTGCGGGGACCGCCGCAACAGCGCGCTGGAAGTTGTCGAAGACGGCCACCATGTCGTTGGCGAACTTGCTGATCGCGTACTTGGCCGTCTCCGCCTTCTCGCGCTCGGTGCGCTTACGGACGTTCTCCATCTCGGCGTGGGCGCGCAACAGCCGGTCGGTCAGGTCGGCGACCTGAGCCTCGAGCTCGGCAACGCGCGCGGCGGGGTCTGCGGGAGGCGCCTCGCCGGCAGGCGGGGTGGGCTCGGCCGGATTCGACATTGGATCCTCATGCCCAGGGGGCAGATCGGAGCTTCGGTTTCCGGTCATCAATCCTCAACGCTTTCGGGGGGTGGTAGTCCCGATCGATATCACCCCGCAATGCGAAAAAATCAAGTCAGCAGACGGCCGACGAGACGGGCGGTGTAGTCGACCATCGGGATGATGCGAGCATAATTGAGCCGGGTCGGCCCGATCACACCGAGCACGCCGACGATCTTGCACGACTGGTCGTGGAACGGCGCCACGATCAGGGATGAGCCCGACAGCGAGAACAGCTTGTTCTCCGAGCCGATGAAGATGCGGACGCCTTCGGCGCGATCGGCTAGCCCTAAAAGCTGGATCAGGTCGCGCTTGGCCTCGAGGTCGTCGAACAGCCGGCGGATGCGCTCGAGGTCCTCGATCGCCGTCAGGTCCTTCAACAGGTTCGACTGTCCTTTGACGATGAGGCTCTTTCGGTCGTCATGGGCGCCCGACCACTCGGCGAGGCCGGCGTGGACCACCCTGCGGGTCAGCTCGTCGAGCTCGGCCTTGGCCGAGACGAGGTCACGCTCGATCCGCCCTCTCGCCTCCTCGATGGAGAGACCACGGGTATGGGCGTTCAAGTAGTTGGTCGCCTCGATCAACGAGGACGGCGGCAGGCCCGGCGGCACCGAGATCACACGGTTCTCGACGCTCTGGTCCTCGCCGACCAGCACGACGAGGGCGCGGCCGGGCTCCAGCGGCACGAACTCGATGTGCTTCAAGCGACTCACCTGCTTCTCGGTGAGGACGACGCCAGCACATTGGGAGAGCCCCGAGATCAGCTCGCCCGCCTCGGCAAGCACGTGGTCGACGGAGGACTGCTCGCGGACCGAGACCTGGGCCTCGATCCCCTTGCGCTCGTCATCGGAAAGCTCGCCGATCTGCAGCAGTGCGTCGACGAACAGGCGAAGGCCGAGCTGCGTCGGCAGCCGCCCGGCGGAGGTGTGGGGCGCATAGATGAGCCCGAGCTGCTCGAGATCGGACATGACGTTGCGCACGGAGGCCGGCGACAGCGTCATCGGCAGGTTGCGCGACAGATTGCGCGAGCCGACGGGCTCGCCGGTGGCCAGATACGTCTCGACGACCTGCCTGAAGATAGCGCGCGAACGCTCGTTGAGCCTGTTGAGCTCGCTGGTGCTTTCCGCCATCGCTCGCTGGAACGGCTGAAGCTTTTAGCTGTTGATACCAGGATTGGCCGTGAATTGTAGGTGCCGGCCCCCGGCGCGTCAAACCCCTGGTCCCGTGTTTCCGATTGAACGGCGTGGCCGTGTCGCATAGCTTGCGGGCAAGGCCGCAAAGCCGCCAATCCGTCAGCGACCCCGTACGAGATGCGCCCATCAAAACGCAGGCCCGACGAGCTTCGCCGCGTGTCGTTTGAACGCGCGGTGTCGATGCACGCCGAGGGCTCCTGCCTGATCAAGTTCGGCAATACCCACGTGCTGTGCACGGCGAGCCTGGAGGAGCGGCTGCCGCCCTGGCTCAAGGGCCAGGGCCGGGGATGGGTCACGGCCGAGTACGGAATGCTGCCGCGGGCCACGACCGAGCGCACGCGCCGGGAGTCGACCACGGGGCACCCTTCGGGTCGCACACAGGAGATCCAGCGCCTGATCGGACGCGCGCTCAGGGCCGTCGTCGACCTGCAGAAGCTCGGCGAACGGCAGATCTCGATCGACTGCGACGTCATCCAGGCGGACGGGGGCACGCGCACTGCCGCGATCACCGGGGCATGGGTGGCCCTGCACGACTGCCTTGCCTGGATGCAGGCGCGCTCGATGATCCGGGACGGAGTGCTTAAGGACCAGGTGGCGGCGGTCTCGGCCGGCATCTACGCGGGCGAGCCGGTGCTCGATCTCGACTATTCGGAGGATTCGGAGGCCGACGCCGACGGCAACTTCGTGATGACCGGCACGGGCGGCATCGTCGAGGTGCAGGCGACGGCGGAGCGGGGGGCGTTCAGCCAGGAGCGGCTCGACGAGCTGCTGGCGCTCGCCCGCAAGGGCATCACCGAGCTGGTATCGCTGCAGAAGCTGACTGTCGCGTGATGAGGGGTGGCATGACCCCATCCGGCATCCTGGAGACGATCATCTACGCCGAGGACCTCACCGCGGCGCGGAACTTCTATCGGGACGTGATGGGGCTCGAGCAGGTATCGACGGCTCCCGGCCGGCATCTCTTCTATCGCATCGGCAATCAGATGCTGCTGGTCTTCAACCCGGAGGCCACATCGAGGCCCAGCGCGTCGGCCGAGCTGCCCGTTCCGGCCCACGGCGGGCGAGGCCCGGGGCATGTCTGCTTCCGCGCCACGGCCGAGGAGCTCGAGGCCTGGCGAAGCCTGCTCGAGGCCAAGGGCGTCGCAATCGAGGCGGACTTCGAATGGCCGAAGGGCGGCCGCTCGATCTATTTCCGCGATCCTGCGGGCAATAGCATCGAGATCGCGGAAGCCCGGATCTGGGGTCTCGCGTGAGGCGGCTCGAGCGCGGCGCGCGGCTCGTCGTGGCAAGCCACAACCCGGGCAAGGTACGCGAGATCAGCGAGCTGATCGAGCCCTATGGAATGGAAGCGACATCGGCGGCTAGTCTGGATCTCGCGGAGCCGGAGGAGGTCGAGACCACGTTCGCCGGCAACGCCCGGCTGAAGGCGGTCGCGGCCGCGGAGGCTGCCGGTCTTCCAGCGCTTGCCGATGATTCAGGGCTCGAGGTCGAGGTCCTCGGCGGCGCCCCGGGCATTCACTCCGCCCGGTGGGCGGGCCCGGGGAAAGACTTCGCCGTCGCCATGCAGCGGGTCCGCGACGAGATCGAAGGGCGCGGCGGCTGGACAGCGCCGGGGCCCCGCGCCAACTTCACCTGCGCGCTGTGCCTTGCCTGGTCAGACAGCGAGGTGCACGTCTTCGAGGGCAAGGTGTTCGGCCGCCTGGTGTGGCCGCCGCGCGGAAACCGCGGATTCGGTTATGATCCGATGTTCCTTGCCGACGGCGAACATCTGACCTTCGGCGAGATGGAGCCCGATGCCAAGCATGCGATCAGCCATCGCGCACGTGCGTTCGCCCTCTTCGTCAGGGCTTGTCTCGATGCCGAAGAACCCGGATGAGGCGGGCTTCGGCGTCTACGTGCATTGGCCGTTCTGCACGTCGAAGTGCCCCTATTGCGACTTCAACAGCCATGTTCGGGCGGCGGGCATCGATGAAGCCCGTTTCCTCAAGGCCTTCGAGCGCGAGATATCCCACCTCGCCGAGCTGACCGGCCCACGGACGGTCTCCAGCGTCTTCTTCGGCGGCGGCACACCATCGCTGATGCAGCCGGCAACGGTTGGCGCCATCCTCGATGCCATCGCGGGGCATTGGTCGGTGTCTCCTGAGGCCGAGACGACGCTCGAGGCCAACCCGGGCAGCGTCGAGGCCGGCCGGTTCGCCGGCTACCGGGCGGCGGGGATCAACCGCGTCTCGCTCGGCATCCAATCGTTGCGCGATAGCGATCTGAAGAGTCTCGGGCGGCTGCACACGGTAGCGGAGGCGAAAGCGGCGCTCGACATCGCCCGGCGGACGTTCGACCGCTTCAGCTTCGATCTGATCTATGCGCGGCCGGGCCAGACCGAGGCTGAGTGGCGCGCCGAGCTTGCCGAGGTGCTGGCGCTCGCCGGCTCACACCTGTCGCTCTACCAGCTCACGATCGAGGACGGCACGCCGTTCGCCGCGCTCAATGCCGCCGGCAAGCTCGTGCCGCCGGACCCCGAGGCGGCGGCGAGCCTCTTCGAGGTGACGCAGGAGCTGACCGCGGCGGCCGCCCTGCCGGCCTACGAGATATCGAATCACGCGGCGCCGGGGGAGGAGTGCCGCCACAACCTGCTCTATTGGCGCTATGGCGAGTACGCGGGGGTGGGTCCCGGCGCCCACGGCCGGCTCATCATCGATGGACACAGGCATGCGACTGCGACCGAGCGAAATCCGGAGCGCTGGCTTGCGAGCGTGGAGGCGCAGGGCCACGGGCTGATCGAGATCTCTGCGCTTTCGGCGGCCGAGCAAACCGACGAGGCGCTGCTGATGGGGCTTCGGCTCGAGGAGGGGCTCGATCTCGAGCGCCTCACACGAATCGGCGGGTCGCGGCCGAGCGCCAGGGCGATCGACGAGCTAGCGGCACTCGGCCTGATCGAGCGCCTCGGCACCACACGCATCAAGGCCGCCGGGCGTGGGCGGATCGTCCTCAACGACCTGGTCGTCCGGCTATCCCGCAGCCTTGTCCCGGCCACGGCGTGAGCGCGCTGTTTCATTTCCGGCCGGCTCGATCCGCCGGAACTCCTCCAGCAGCCAGTCGTGGAAGGCACGGACCTTGGGCCGGCTCTCGGTGCCCTTCGGGCATACGAAGTGGAAGGCGCGATCGGTTTCCAGCTCGAGGTCGAAAGGGGCCACGAGACGTCCGCTCCGCAGGTCATCGAGCGCCAGCAGCTTGTGGGCGAGAAGCACGCCGGCGCCTTCGATCGTCGCCTCCAGCGCGTGGTCGGCGCTGTTGAAGCGAAGCCCGCGGCTGATGTCGACGCCATCGACGCCGGCTGCCTCGAGCCAATCCGACCAGCTCGGCAGCTCGGCGCGACCGATCAGCGAGTCGTCGTGGATCAGCGGGGCGCGCACCAGATCGGCGGGCGAGGCGAGGCCGCCCACCTGCTCCAGCAGCCGCGGGCTGCAGACCGGGAGCAAGCGCACGTCGGCCAGCTTCTCGACATAGAGGGACGGGTCGTCGGCACTGGCCAGCGACAGGTTGCGTACGGCCGCATCAACGCCTTCGGCGGCAAAGTCCACCATCTGCATCGAGGCCGAGATCCGCGCATCGATCTCCGGGTTGGCGATCAAGAAGCGATAGAGGCGCGGCGCCAGCCATTTGGCGGTGAAGCCCGGGGGAGCGCTGACGACCAGCACGCGGTCCTGGCTCATTTGCCTCAGGCCCGCCACCGCCTGCCTGATCTGGGCAAATCCCCCGCTCAATCCGGGATAGAGCAGCCGCCCTGCCTCGGTCAGCTCGATCCCGCGCGGCCGGCGGTGGAATAGCTTCACGCCGAGAAAGTCCTCCAGGCCCTTGACCTGGTGGCTCAAGGCCGACGCGGTGACGTTCAGCTCGATGGCTGCCCGCGAGAAGCTCAGATGGCGGGCGGAAGCCTCGAAGGCCCGCAGTGCGTTAAACGGCGGAAGGATGGCGGGCATGATGAGTTTTTCTCAAGTCTACGATGAAGAATGATCGTTTGCGAGCGCCTGAAACAGCCGACATATTGCGTACAACAAAAGAGATGACATGAGGATAGCTAAAATGTCGAGAGAGCTTGGAGTGTTCCGGCACCCATCGGCTGCCGAGCTTCGGAGGCTGATGGAGAAGGCGCGGGGCGAGCGGTCAGCGTTCCTGGCGAAGCTGCTCGGACTGCGGACCAGCCCCCGCCAGGGCGGCCCCGCCACTGCTGCCCCGTCGGCGCCCCTTTCCACGGCGGCGGCATAGGTCCCAGACCCAGGTTGAGCCGAACATGAGCCGCGGCGGGACGGAGCACCAGTCTCCGGCCCGCCGCATTTCTATCGTCCGACTGCACCGTGGCTCGCGACCGCATGGTCGTGGACAGCCGCAGCGACGCCCTCTATCCACCGGCTGATGATGCAGCGCCTCTACGACTGGATGATGCGGTTGGCCGCCCACCCGCGCGCGCCGACCGCGCTGTTCTGGGTCTCGTTCGTCGAGAGCTCGGTGTTCCCGATCCCGCCCGACGTGATGCTGATTCCGATGGTGCTCGCCGAGCGGCTCAAGGCGTGGTGGTACGCGACCATCGCCACGGTCGGCTCCGTCATCGGCGGGGTTGCCGGCTACGCGATCGGCTACTTCCTGCTCGAGTTCATCGGCTTGCCCATCCTGAGATTCTACGGCGCGGCCGATCAGTTCGACACGTTTGCCGGCTGGTTCAACGAGTGGGGCGTTCTGATCCTGATCGCAAAAGGCTGGACGCCGTTTCCCTACAAAGTCCTGACGATCATGGCCGGCGCGACCCAGATGAACCTGATCGCCTTCATTGCGGCCAGCATCGTTGCCCGTTCGATGCGGTTCTTCCTCGTCGCTGCGCTGATCTACTGGTTCGGTCCGCCGATACGGGAGTTCATCGAGAAGCGCCTGAGCCTCGTCACCACGCTGTTCGTCGTGGCGCTGGTCGGCGGCTTCGTCGCGATCCGATTTTTTGTTTAGAGCCAACCCCGATCCATCTTATGCCCATGTCCACTACCGAACAGATCGCGACCGTGCACATGGACGCCTTCCGGCTCGGCGCGATCGTGCTCATCGCGGCGATGGCCGTGATCCTCACCGCGCTCGGCTTCGAGCACATCGGCGGGTACATCCCCTGCCCGCTCTGCCTGCAGCAGCGCTACGCCTACTATGCGGGAATTCCGCTGACAGGGCTCGCGCTCGTCTTTCTCGGCAGCGGCAGGCCGCAGGCCGCAGCACTGACGCTGATGGTGGTCGGACTCCTGTTCATCGCCAATGCCGGGGTCGGCGCCTATCACGCCGGCGCCGAATGGGGATTCTGGCCGGGGCCGCAGACGTGCGGGACCGTCGAGCAGCTTCCGACCAGCGCAAGCGACCTGCTTAAGGGCATCGCTGATTCGCGCCTCGTGCGGTGCGATGAGGCAAGCTGGCGGTTTTTCGGGCTCTCGTTCGCCGGCTGGAACGTCGTGACGTCCCTGCTGCTCGCGGCCGGCGCGCTGCGCGCCGCCTACGTCAGCGACCACGACGACGCCTGAACTATCCGATTCTTATCAATCTCTTAGACCGGACCCGCCGTTCTGCGCCGGCGCGGCCACGAAGTGACTCGCGGGCGACCGTCAAGCGTAATGGTGAGGACAATCATCAGTTCGTCGCATGGATGTCCCACAATTGCCACGCGGGAGCTATTTATTCTCCCTCACGCGGGAACACAAAGCGAACACCGGTTCCCGCCGCAGGAGGCCAAGGTGAGGCGTTTCGAGTATCCGGTGAGTGACGAGCGTTCCCTGTGGTGCGTTGGATCGCGTGGTCTGCGTGGGATGGGAAGAGCAGAAACCGGCGTGACTGCGTCCCAGTTCGTCGTGCGTAGCGCCAGAGCCTCCTTCCCGAGTGATGCGTTGCACGGTTTTGCGTCTCGTTGCGTGGCGTTGCGTACCGAAACTCCGGTTGGTTCCGCGTATGTCGAGTCCCAGTCGCGTAGTGTTGCTTCGCCGAGGGTGGCGCTCACCGCCACCATGCTGAGGCTGAGGCGCGTAAGGCAAGCCGACGGCGTAGCGCGTATCACAAAACGGCTTTCCGGCCTCGATCGTAGGCGTAGCGTCCCGCGCGTTTCGTAGGCGTCGCAAGTCTGTCGAGTAGGTTGCGTTGGTTGCGTGGAAGTGGCGTTCCGCGTTCAGGGTGAGTTGCGTCCTTGCGTACGGCGGTGGGTCCGGGGCTCGATGGAGCCCCGGGGCCGGCCAGAGAAGTCCCCGGTTGAGGCGTCAAACCATGGCTCCTGCAGTCCCGAGCCGTCAGGAGCCGATGGATCCGGAAACGAATTGCTGGGGCCCCCGCCCCCAACGAGAAGGCAAGCGCAGCTAGCGTCCGACACGCATGTCCACTCATGGCTCACAACCCAAGGTGCCGCGTAGTGATGCCAGAGCGCTGGGTGCGCTTGCCGCCCTCGAACGACCGGAAGAAGCACGCCTGTTAGTCATTCAACGAGGCGATCAATGACACCAGACTACATCAACCCCGTCGCGTGGAACCAGGCGATCGGACTTGCGCGCACGAGTTGCGCACGCATTTTTCGCGACGGCGGAAGCCCGGCCGATGCGCTCGCCGCGTTCGGCCTGAACGCGAGCGATACGGCCACGTCCGACTGGAGTCGAACAGTTGCCTCGATCGCCGAGATGCTTTGCACGCGGCCGATACGCAAGGCGGCCTGAGCAGGCGCCGGCCCCTCTCGCAGCCACGTCCTTCGGAATCTTCCCTCGCCCCGGCGAAGTACGCCGGGGCGTTTTTCTTCGTGATGCGGCGATAACCGTTACGGCTCCAGCTCGGTATCCCAATAGAGATAGTCGAGCCAGCTCTGGTGCAGGTAGTTGGGCGGGAACAGGCGCCCGTTGCGATGCAGCTCGAACACCGTCGGCCGATACGGCATCTGGCGCGGCCGCACGTCGGATGCATCAGGCATCCGGCCGCCCTTACTCAGATTGCAGGGCGCGCAGGCGGCGACGACGTTGTCCCACCGCGTCAGGCCGCCACGAGAGCGGGGTATCAGGTGGTCGAACGTCAGGTCGCTCTTGGCGCCGCAGTACTGGCACGAGAACCGGTCGCGTAGGAACACGTTGAAGCGGGTGAACGCCGGGTAGCGGGCGGGCCTCACGTAGGTCTTGAGCGCGACGACGCTCGGGAGCCGCATCTCGTAGCTCGGGCTGCGGACCTTGCGCTCGTACTCGGAAACGATGTTCACCCGATCGAGGAAGACAGCCTTGACCGTCTCCTGCCAGCTCCACAGCGACAGGGGGTAGTAGCTCAACGGCCGGAAGTCTGCGTTCAGGACCAAGGCCGGAAAGGCCTCCGGCATGGCTGCATGAGCATTCACGTTCCTGTTTCCTGTCGGTTTCCCGCACGATTCAGGATCGCACCCTGAGGCAGAGGCACATATAGCCGGGGCTCAACGCGCTGTGAAGTCTAGCGGTCGATTGTGACGGGAATTCAAGCCTGGGCGGCCACACCCTTTGGTGCGGCAACAAGCCTTTCCAGCCCCGTAGATTGGCCGCGCCGGAGCTGGAAAAGACAATGGGCACCTTTGCGGGGAGGTGCCCATTGAGACGACCTGCTGCCCTGCGGGGTGGGCGAGGCAGATCTGCAGCTACAACGGCCTGCGAGGGCCGCTTATTCCCTGGATCGTATTTTTTTGATTCGGTCCTGATTCGCCCAGCCGGTCATCCAGCACCGGCCCTGCCGAAGTGCTGGGCGAGGAAGCTGCCGGCATAGGCCAGCCCCTCGGGATCGATGCCGTGACCCAAGTCAGGCCTAATGTGCCACTCGAGCAGAACCCCGGCCGCTGCAAGCGCCTCGCGGGTCAGGTGGCAGGCTTCCACCGGGATCACCTCGTCGGCGCTGCCATGGATGAGCTGGACCGGCGGGCGGCATTCGAGCTCGGCCTCGAGGCGCTCGGGGCCGGCGATCACGCCCGAGAAGCCGACGACCGCGGCCGGCGCGGTCTTGCGTCGCAAGCCGACATGGAGCGCCATCATCGTGCCCTGGCTGAAACCGACCAGGGCCAAGCGCTTCGCATCGATGCGGTAGCGCG
>JBIOVC010000391.1:0-2619 GCA_044867545.1 Hyphomicrobiaceae bacterium
CGATCGTGCGCTGCATTGCGCGCCTCGGCGACAGCCTCGGCATGACGACGACGGCGGAAGGCGTCGAGACCGCCGAGCAGCTCGAGCGGGTGCGGGCGGAGGGCTGCACGGAGTGCCAGGGATACTACTTCAGCGCGCCGATGCCGAGCCACGAGCTCGCGCGACGCTATTTCGCGAGCGCGGAAAAAATCCACACCGCCGCTTGACGCCAGTCCGCCGATAGGCCGGCGCTGACGCCTGGCTCCAGCCCGGCCGAAGCCTGACGTGTTCCTGTTGACGGGTGACCGGATCGGCGCAGACACCGCTCCACCCGGCGCGCCACGATCACCTAGACTAGCCGCTCATGTAGGTTGGGTCGAGCGAAACGATGACCCAACACTGGTGGGCAACCGATGACGCCATGTTGGGTCGCGCTCCGCTTGACCCAACCTACAAGTGGCGCGCCGATCTTGCCGTCGCTCAGCACCGACCTACGAGCGGGCGATTATTCTGCGCGGCCGTCTCGACAGGCCTCAGGCCTTCTTCTCCCAGCGCCCGGCGTCGCTCTGCTGCCAGTAGGTCACCATGCAGCCCGCGTCCTTGAACGCCCGCCACTGCCGGCGGGCGGTCTCGAGCGCGGCCGGATCGTGGCCATCGAACAGATAGACGAGGCGCACATATCCGGCGGTGTCGCCGGCCTCCGTGCCGTCGACCAGGAACCGAATCTGCGCGCCGTTCGGGTTCTCATCGCCGGTGGTCAGATACACCGGCTGGCGATCGGCCCTGCCGTCTGCCTTTCTGCCGTGCGGCAGGAAGCTGTCCTCCTTGTAGGTCCAAAGCACGGTGTCCAGCGCCTCGACCCGCTCCTCGCTGCCAGCCTGCACGACCACCCGCCAGCTGCGCTCGAGCGATTTCTCGACGAGGCTCGGCAGCACGCGCTCCAGCGGCTGGCGCTCGAGGTGGTAGAATAGGACTTCGGTCGCTTGCCCGTTCAATCGCGGGGTCCCCGTCTCAGAAGCTTCCGTATCCGGACGGTCGCGTGGCTTTCAAGTCATTGAGCGCGGCCGACGTTCGCCTGTATGATGCCCGCCGATCCGCTTAGCCCGGCTGAACGGCCGCCGCCAGCAACATTCAGACCCGGTTCATGCGACGGAATCTAGCGTTCTTGTACGTTGCCGGCGTACATGCTCGTCAAGGGTCTTGACCGCTCGGGTAGGAAACGGAAGGCAGACAGTCATGTCGATCGCTCGCAAATGTGCCGCTCTGGCCGTCGGCGTCGGGCTCGCCGCCGCGGCGCTCAACGAGCCCGCACTCGCGCAGGCGCAGGGCAACTGCGATTGGTATGCCAACCTCGCGCTGCAGCAGCAGAAGATCAACATGGACCGGGCCTGCGGCTTCACCGGCCCGGCGTGGTCGACCAACCGGACGGCACATCTCAACTGGTGTGTGACGGTCGCACCCGATGTGTGGAAGGATCAGGCCAAGCAGCGCGACCAGATGCTCGCCAAGTGCCCCGCCAAGTAAGCCGGCCGTACGCCGCCTGGCTTGCACGGATCCGCCTGCCAACCAGCAATTCAGCTTCATATCGCCGCCCAGCGGGCGTATGAGAGCCCAGTTTCGCTGCAATGGGGGGTGCGATGAAACGGCTGCTGCTGCTCGTGGTCGTGCTGCTGCTCGGATTCTACGTCGCATGGCCCGGCTGGTCGGCCTATCAGATCGACAGCGCGATCAAGGCCAAGGACACGGCGACGCTCGAGCACAAGATCGATTTCCCGAGCGTGCGCACGTCGCTCCGCCCGGCATTCACGCAGAAGGTGTCCGAGATCTACGACCTGCAGTTGAAGCAGGCCGGCGGGACCGGTGCGATGATCGGCGGCCAGCTCAAGAAGGACCTCATTCCCGGCATGGTCGAGCTGCTGCTCAACACCATCATCACGCCGGAGAACGTGATCCGCATCGTGCACGAGGGCCGGCAAGCCAAGGACAGCATCGACCGCTGGCTCTCCGAGGAGATGGCGCGGAGCGGCAAGCTGCCGGGGCTGATCCCCGGCGGCGGGGCGGGGCAGACCGGCGGATTCCAGGTCCCGGGCGGGCTCGGCAATATCGGCGAGCTCGCAGGGAAGCTCGGCTTCGGGCAGGACGGCAGCGGACAGGCGCAGGCACCCGCACCCCAGCCGGCACCCAAGGCCGCGCCGGTCTCCGCGCCGCCGCCGAGCTACGGGATCGAGAACATCAAGACGTTCAACATCCTCGGCCCGCTGGCGTTCGAGATCGGCGTCGCCAAGGACAAGGCGGCGACGGAGCCCGACGTCACGGCCGAGATGCGGTTCACCGGCGCGGACTGGAAGGTCACCGGCGTCCGGCTGCGCCTCTAGACGAACTCCCGCTCAGCGCCAGTCGCCAAGCGCGGCGTTGACGAGGGCCAGCGCGGCGACGGCGGCGGTGTCGGCGCGCATGATACGCGGCCCCAGCGAGATGGCAGCCACGAACGGCTGCGCCAGCAGAAGCTCGCGCTCGCTTTCATCGAAGCCGCCCTCCGGTCCGATCAGCACGGCCAGCGGGCCGGGCTGGAACTTGCCGAGCACGGCGAGCGGCGAGGCTGCTTCAGCCGACTCGTCGCAGAAGATCAGCCGGCGGTCC
>JBIOVC010000392.1:0-4987 GCA_044867545.1 Hyphomicrobiaceae bacterium
CCTGGCGAAGCTCGATCAGGCCCTCCCGTGCCATCTCGAGGCTTGCGCCGAACGAGCTTGCGACCGCGCTGCGTACCGCATCTGCCGCGATCAGGAACCGCTCGATCAGCTCGTCGAGCTCCAGCCAGTCGCCGGGATGGTCCCCGATCAGCGTTTCGAGCCGCTGGCGTGCCTCCTTGATCCCGATCACCTTGCGCGCGCTGACCACGTGCACATGCTTGACTGTCCGCTTGCGCTGCTCGGCATACGCCTTGAGCAGGTCGTAGATTTGCGCCGTGTAGGTCGTGTCACGGATCGTGCGCACGGATTCGGGCATGCCGCGTCCGAACACGTCGCGCCCGAGCCGCTTGCGGGTCATCAGTT
Source organism: Hyphomicrobiaceae bacterium (assembly GCA_044867545.1). Taxonomy (GTDB): domain Bacteria; phylum Pseudomonadota; class Alphaproteobacteria; order Rhizobiales; family Hyphomicrobiaceae; genus DATLZB01. Next base: position 364 of record JBIOVC010000392.1, read on the forward strand.
GCGCCACCGCGTTGCGCATCGCCTCGAGCCGCCGGAGACGGAAGGCGAGCCGTGCGGCCAGCTCCTCCCCGCTCGGCTGCTCCGTATCGGTATCCTCGCGCGGCAGCAGCAGGCGGGACTTCAGATAAGCGAGCCACGCCGCCATTACCAGGTAGTCGGCTGCAAGCTCGAGGTTGATCCGCCGCGCCTCGGCGACGAACGCCAGGTACTGGTCGGCGAGCGCCAGCATCGATATCCGGGCGAGATCGACCTTGTGGGTGCGGGCCAGCGCAAGCAGCAGGTCGAGCGGCCCCTCGAAGCCTTCCACGTCGACCAGCAGCCCCTCGCCCGCCGCAGCGGCTTCCGCGCGCGGCAGGCTGTCCCAGCTCGGCTCGGCTTCAAGCCCGTTCATGCTTTCCTGCTCGCTCCGTGACCGCGGGCACCGTCGCCCTGCGGTGGAAAACCTGTGGAAGCTTACACTGATTCAGGCAAGGGGCCGCAGCATCTCGCCGAGCGCCGCAACCGCCTCGCCGGCATCAAACGGTTGGGCCCGTTCGAGCGCCGCGAAGGCCCGCAGAGTGCGCTGGAGCGGCCTGCCGGCAAGGGCCGGAACTCCCGCTGCCGCCGATTCGGCCTCGTTAAGATTGCCGTTACAATGCAGCGCAATGTCGCTGCCGGCCGCGATCACCGCCTCCGCGCGGGCGCGCGCGCTGCCCGACAGCGCGCCCATGCAGATGTCGTCGCTCATCAGCAGGCCGCCGAACCCTATTCTGCCCCTGATGATGTCGCCGGTGACGCGCGCCGAGGTGCTCGCCGGCCGATCGGGATCGATCGCGCTGTAGACGACGTGCGCGCTCATCGCCGCCGGCATGTCGCGGAGCGCGCGGAACGGCGCGAAGTCGGTGGCATCGAGCTCGGCGAGCGGCGCGTCGACCAGCGGCAGCTCGACGTGGCTGTCGGCCCGCGCCCGGCCATGGCCTGGAATATGCTTGATGACCGGCAGCACGCCGCCCGCGATGAGCCCCTCGGCCACGGCACGGCCAAGCGCAGCGACCGCCGCCGGCTCCGCACCGTAGGCACGGTCGCCGATGATCTGGTGCGCACCCGCCCACGCGATGTCGAGCACAGGCGCGCAGTTCGTATTGATGCCGATCTCGCGCAGCTCGTCCGCTGTCAGCCGCGCGACGAGCCGGGCCCTGGCGACGGCCATGTCGGGATCGCTGGCATAGAGCCGCGCGAACGCGGCCGCCGGCGGCAGCTCGCGCCACTCGGGCGGCTTCAGGCGGCGCACCCTGCCGCCCTCCTGGTCGATCAGCACGAGCGTCTGCTCCTCGCCGATCGCCGACCGCGCATCCTCGACCAGCCGGCGCACCTGAGGCTTCGTCGAGCAGTTGCGAGCGAACAGGATGACGCCGACGGGGCGGGAATGGCGCAGAAACGACTGCTCCGCCGCCTGCAGCGCCGTGCCGGCCAGTCCGATGATCAGTTGAGATCGCATGGCCGCAATACGCGGAACGGACCCGCACCGACCGGGTGCTCAGTAGCCGGTTATCCAGCAGTCGGAATGTCCGGCGGATTTGATCTGACCGCAGAACGTCGAGGCGGCTTCCCGGGATCCGGGCGGACCGACCACGAGCCGGTACATGGTGCCGAGCCCGCGGGCGCTCAAGTCGGCCTCGAGCACGTCCGGAATCTTGTCCCGCAGGATCTCGTATTTCTGCTGAAGGTCGGCGAACTTGGTGAGCGCATCGATGCGGCTACGGTGCGAGGCGAGCACGGCGACGTAGCCGTTGGCGCCGCCGGTCGAAGCCTCGGCGGGCGGCGTAGTGGCGACGGTGGACTTCGGCGCGGCCTGCTTCTCGGGCGGCGCGGGCCGTGGCGCCGGCACGGCGGCGGGCTCGGCGGCGACCGGACGCGGCGGAGGAGGAGCCTTCGCGGCGACCGCTACCTGCTGCGGCGGAGCTGCGGGCCGGACCGGCTCGCTCTGCGCCTGCGGCAACCGCTCCTGGGTTGCGGTCGCGGGCGGATTGGGCGTCGGGAGACGGCCGCCGAAGCCGTCGACGATGGTAAGACCCGGCACGGAAACCGTCGGCCGCATAGCGGGCGGCGAGGCCTCGGGCGGCGTCAGCGAGCCGTCACGCCCGACCGACACCGTCGACACGCGACGAACCCCACCGGCGTCCGACGATTGAGCTCCATCCTCGGATTCGAGACGGCCCAGCAGCTTGCTGTCGGTATTGGCGAACCGCTTGCCGCCCGGATTGTCCGGCACGACCTTGGGGGAATCCTTCGATGCCCGCACGACCGGCGGCTGATCGCTGCCGCGCGGTATCAGGAACGACTTGTATCCGTAGGCGATGCCGCCGCCGATTCCGATCGAGCCGATCAGCGCTGCCGCGATCAGCCACTTGCGGCTGCTGCGCGGCGGCTCCTCGTCCTCGTAGTCGGCATCGTCATGCCCGTAGGGATCGGGCTCGTGCCCGCGCATGGGATATCCGCGCTGAGCCGGACCGCCGGCACCGCGCAAGTCGCCGCCCGCCGGCACGGCATAGTCGCCGAGGTCGTAGTTGGCCGCATCCTGCGGCCCGCCCCATTGATCGTAGCCGTTGTCATAGCCGTAAGGCTGTCCCGCCGGCCCGTAAGGGTTCGCCATGCCGGGATCCTGCGGGTAGGCCTCCTGGCGCGGCGGAAAGCCCGGCGGCAGCTCTGCCGGCTGATAGGCATCGTACGGATCGACCGGCTGCTGCGGCGGATAGGGCTGGGGTCCGGGCTGCGGAAACTGCAGCCCGGGTTGCGTCGCGGCGTGGGCGGCAGCTGCCGTCTGCACGTGGCTCGGCCACGTCGGCTGGCGTGGGTTGATGGGCCTCTGGGCCTGCTCGTGCTCGCGCCTACGAAACTGCGGATGCTGCCCCGCATTCTGGGGAACCGGCGACCGAGACATCAGCACATCCTTTGCAGCTTGCCCCGCTATTGCGAATCAGAACTCTACCGCATCTCTTGCGGAGCATGGACTCCGAGCAACGTCAGTCCTGAAAATATAACCTGCTTCGTCGCGGCGATAAGCGCCAGACGAGCCCCCGTTAGCCCAACGTCCCCAGGCTGGATAAAGCGCAAATGTGGCGAATCATGGCCTCTGGTCCAGAGCTGATGGAAGGCCGAGGCGAGCTCGTAGAGGTAGAAGGCGACCCTGTGCGGCTCGTGCGCGCGGGCCGCTCCGGCGACGAGCCGCGGGAACTCGGCGAGCCGCCGCATCAGGTCGATCTCGGCCTCGTCCGTGAGCCGCGAGAGGTCCGCCTTTCGCACTTGCGGTGAGTCCGGCGTCAGCTCCGGAAACACCTCTTTCGCATTGCGGAACACGGACGCCGCCCGGGCGTGCGCGTACTGCACATAGAAGACCGGGTTGTCCTTCGACTGCTCGATCACCTTGGCAAGATCGAAGTCGAGCGGCGCATCGTTCTTTCGGTAGAGCATCATGAACCGGACCGGGTCGCGCCCGACCTCGTCCACCACCTCCCGCAGCGTGACGAACTCGCCGGCGCGCTTCGACATCTTTACCGGCTGCCCGCCCCTGAGCAGCCTGACGAGCTGGCAGATCTTGACATCGAGCACGGCCTTGCCGGCGCTCAGCGCCGCCACTGCCGCCTTCAGCCGCCGCACGTAGCCGGTGTGATCGGCGCCCCATACGTCGATCAGGTTGAGAAAGCCGCGGTCGATCTTCGTCTTGTGGTAGGCGATGTCCGCGGCGAAGTAGGTGTAGCTGCCGTCGGATTTCATCAGTGCCCGGTCGACGTCGTCGCCGAACGCGGTCGCGCGAAAGAGCGTCTGCTCGCGGTCCTCCCACTCGCCATCGTCGTGGCCCTTGGGCTTCTCGAGACGGCCCTCGTAGACGAGAGCCTTGGCCCGCATCTCGTCGATGGTCTCCGCGATCTTGCTCGGACCGTTGCCGGGCTCGTGCAGTGAGCGCTCGGAGAAGAATACCTCTTGCGTGATGCCGAGCGCGGCGAGGTCATCGCGAACGAGATCCATCATCTTCGCAAGCGCGAGGTCGCGCACCATCGGCAGCCACTTGGCCTCCGGCTGGTTTTTGAGGCTATCGCCATAGGTGCCGGCGAGCGCCTTGCCGACCGGCACCAGATAGTCGCCCGGATAAAGGCCCGCCGGAATGGGACCGATGTCCTCACCGAGCACCTCCCGGTAGCGCAGGAAGGCCGAGCGCGCGAGCGTATCGACCTGCGCTCCCGCATCGTTGATGTAGTACTCGCGCGCAACGCCGTAGCCGGTGAACGCGAGCAGATTGGCAAGCGCATCGCCGAACACCGCCCCGCGGCAATGGCCGACGTGCATCGGTCCGGTGGGGTTGGCGGAGACGTACTCGATATTGACGTTCTCACCCTGCCCGAGGTCAGCGCGCCCATAGGCGGCGCCCTCCGCCAGCATGCCTGCAACGAGCCGGCCCCAGACATGAGGCTTGACCTTGATGTTAAGGAAGCCCGGCCCCGCCACCTCCGCCTTGGCGATGTCGGGTGCCGCGGCAAGCTTCTCCGCGAGCCTCTGGGCGATGTCGCGCGGCTTCATGCCGAGCGGCTTCGCCAGCACCATCGCCACGTTGCTCGCCACGTCGCCATGCGCCGCATCGCGCGGCGCC
>JBIOVC010000393.1:0-7815 GCA_044867545.1 Hyphomicrobiaceae bacterium
ACAACACCTGGCCGCTGATGGACGGCCGCGTGATCCCGCCTGCCATCCTTGCGCTCGAGCCCTGGTATCTCAATCCGCTCGAGAACATCGCGACCGTCCAGTTCAATCACCGGATGCTCGCCTATGCGCTGCTCGTCGCCGCGCTCTGGCACGGGGTGGCGCTCGCCCGCGCGAATATCGACGCGCGCGTCAAGATCTCCGCCTGGGTGCTACTCGCGGCGATCCTGGGACAGGCCGCGCTCGGCATCTGGACGCTTCTGTCGGTCGTCGCGCTGCCGCTCGGGATCGCGCATCAGGCCGGTGCGGTGGTCGTGTTCGGCGTCGCCGTGTGGCACGTCCATCGGACGATCGGCGCAGCGCCTACGCGAGTCCGAGCATCAACTTGATGTTCTGCACCGCGGCGCCGGAGGCACCCTTGCCGAGGTTGTCGAGCCGCGCGACCAGCACCGCTTGCCGCCGGCTCTCGTTGCCGTAGACGTAAAGCTCGAGCCGGTCGGTGTCGTTGAGCGCCTCAGCCTCGAGCCGCCCGCCGGTCTTGGTCGCCGGCACGACGCTGACGATGTCGGAGCCGGCGTAGCGCCGCGCGAGCACCGCCTCGAGGTCTGCCGCCTTCGGCTTGCCCGGCAGCGTATCGAGATGGAGCGGCACGGAAACCAACATGCCCTGGCGGAAGTTGCCGACCGACGGCACGAAGATCGGCCGTCGCATGAGCCCGGCATAGCGCTCGAGCTCGGAGATGTGCTTGTGCTCAAGCCCGAGCCCATAGAGCTCGAAGGCCGGCGCGCGGCCGCTCTCGTAGGCCTCGATCATGCTCTTGCCGCCGCCCGAGTAGCCGGAGACCGCGTTGACCGTGACCGGATGATCTGGCGCGAGCACGCCTGCATCGACGAGCGGGCGGATCAGCGCGATCGCGCCGGTCGGATAGCACCCCGGGTTGGCGACGCGGCGCGTGGAGCGGATCGCATCAGCCTGGCCGGGGGCAAGCTCGGCGAATCCGTAGACCCAGCCTTCGGCGACCCGATGCGCCGTCGAGGCATCGATGATCTTAGGACCGCCGCCTGGCAGCGCGTCGGCGAGCGCGACCGTCTCGCGCGCCGCATCATCCGGGAGGCAAAGCACGACGAGATCGACTTGCCCCATCAGCGCCCGCTTGGCGCCCTGGTCTTTGCGGTGCGCGTCGGCGAGGCGCTTCACCTCCACCGTCCCGAGGGCGCCCAGGCGCTCGCGGATGCCCAGTCCGGTGGTGCCGGCGTCGCCATCGATGAAGATGGCGGGCTTCGCCTTCTGCTTGGTGGCGGCTGGTGCCGCGGTCCTCGTGCTCATGGGCAACCCGGATCAGAGGGATGGGCCGCCGGCGCGGTGGTCCTAGACCTCGCCGGAGCGCGAGATATGGGGCGGCACCCCGGCGCGTGTCAAACCGGGGTGCGTCACAGATGGACTGGAGAGATGGCGGCCTGCCAGGCCGGCCGATGCGCCTCTAGCGCTTCGAGAACTGGAAGCTGCGGCGGGCTTTCATCTTGCCGTACTTCTTGCGCTCGACGGTTCGGCTGTCGCGGGTGAGGAAGCCGCCCTTCTTGAGCGCGGGGCGCAGCTCCGGCTCGTAGTAGGTGAGCGCCTTGGAGATGCCATGCCGCACCGCGCCGGCCTGCCCAGAGAGCCCGCCCCCCATCACCGTCGCATTGATGTCGAACTGGCTCGCGCGGTTGACGATATTGAGCGGCTGCTTCAGCAGCATCTGCAGCACGGGGCGTGCGAAGTACTGCGTGAAGTCCTTGGCGTTGACGGTGATCTTGCCGTTGCCGGGCTTCAGCCAGACCCGGGCCACGGCGTCCTTGCGCTTGCCGGTCGCGTAGGCGCGCCCGAAGGAATCGAGCTTCTGCACGTGGAGCGGTGCAGCGGTCGGCTCGCCGGCTGCCGTCTTGAGGCTCCCGAGGTCCTCGAGCGATTTGGTCTCATTCGGCATGGGTCGTCAGGCTCTCGTGTTCTTGCGGTTCAACTTGGCGATGTCGAGCTTCTCGGGGTTCTGCGCGCCGTGCGGATGCTCGGGGCCCTTGTAGACTTTGAGGTTGCGCATCAGCTTGCGCTGCAGCGGACCGCGCTTCAGCATGCGCTCGACCGCAAGCTCCACTACGCGCTCGGGGAACTTGCCCTCGATCACCATCCGCGGCGAGCGTTCCTTGATCCCGCCCGGATACCCCGTGTGGCGGTAGTACCGCTTGTCCTCGTACTTGTTGCCCGTGAACACCACCTTCTCGGCGTTGACGACGATGACGTTGTCGCCGGTGTCGACGTGCGGCGTGAAAGTCGGCTTGTGCTTGCCCCTGAGGCGCGTGGCGATGATCGTGGCGAGCCGGCCGACGACGAGGCCGTTGGCGTCGATCAGCACCCACTTCTTCTCCACCTCGCCGGGCTTGGCGACATAGGTCTGCATGATGCGGCTAATCCCAAATGATCGTTCGGCGCCTGGTGCCGGTGCCGTCACCGCCCGAAGCGCGCAGGCATCAGTAGCCAAGTAATCTGCGCAGGTCAATTCAAATAAACACATGAAAATCATTATGTTATAGTTGCAGGTATCATGATACCGCATCTGGTGACCGAGTTTTCACTGGCCCGATGCATTCCACTATGCGCGCAGAGTGGGCGCATCCGCTTTGCCACAATTTTTCTGATAGAACGATTTGGGCCGGGCGCTCGTTGTCATAGATGACATCAGCATGTCGCGGCCAACCGCAATGAGGAGCAGATGATCATGTTGCCTCTCTCGACCAGAATTTTCGCCCGCCTCCGCGCTCCGCTGTTGGCTCTTGCTGGCGCTGCGCTGGGCGCGGCGATCGCCTTCGGCGGCGCATCGGCGCAGCAGACGCCCGCTCCCGATGCCCCTGCCGAGATGACCCAGTTGCGGCTCACCGAGCAGCACATCAAGGGCTTTCTCGGCGCCCAGAAAGACCTGACCGCGATCGCCTCCAAGATCGAGGCTGCCGGCGACACCATCGACGACAAGCTGCAGGCCGAGATCGATCAGCTCGCGCGCAAGCACGGCTTCAAGGACTTCGACGACTTCGACGACGTGCGCGCCAACATCATGATGGTGCTGGCGGGCATCGATCCTGATACCGGCGGCTACACCGATCCTGTCGACCTCATCAAGAAGGACATGGAGGCGGTGAAGGCCGACAAGGCGCTCTCTGAGGACGACCGCAAGCAGCAGCTCGAGGAGCTCACCGAGGCTTTGAAGGAGATGCAGCCGCTGAAGTACAAGGAGAACATCGACCTCGTTAAGAAGCACCAGAAAGCGATCGATGCGGTGCTGCAATAACTCTCTCCGGGACGGCCATCATGCAGGAGCGTAGCCCAAAGGCCACGGCGGCCGGGGACGCGGCCTCGGCGGAGCTGCTCATCATCGAGCGGCCCGAGCCCGGCATTGCGCTGCTGACGCTCAACCGGCCGGAGAGCCGCAACAGCCTCTCGCTCGCCATGCTCGACGCGCTCCACGCCGCGACCGAGGAGGTATCGGCGGACCGCAGCATCCATGCGGTCGTGCTCGCGGCCAAGGGGCCGGTGTTCTCCTCCGGCCACGACCTGAAAGAGCTCACCCGGCACCGCGCCGATCCCGACCGCGGGCAGGCGTTCTATGCGCTCGCCATGCAGAGCTGCTCGCGGACGATGCGCGCGATCATGGCCTCGCCGAAGCCGTTCATTGCCGCCGTCCAGGGCACCGCCAGCGCCGCGGGCTGCCAGCTTGTCGCTACCGTCGACCTCGCGGTCGCCGCCGAGACTGCCACGTTCGCCACCCCCGGCGTCAACATCGGCCTCTTCTGCTCAACGCCGATGGTGGCACTCTCGCGCGCCGTCGGCCGCAAGCGCGCGCTCGAGATGCTGCTGCTCGGCGAGATGCTCGATGCGGCTCGCGCCGTGGAATACGGCCTCGTCAACCGCGTCGTGCCGGCTCCGCGTGTGCTCGAGGGGGCGATGGCGATGGCACGCGCCGTCGCAGCGAAGTCGCCGGCTACCGTCGCGATCGGCAAGCGCGCCTTCTATGCGCAGGCCGAGATGCCGGTCGCCGATGCCTACGACTACGCTTCCGGAGTGATGGTCGAGAACATGCTGGCTGCCGACGCCGAGGAGGGGATCGGCGCATTCCTCGAGAAGCGCCCCCCCCACTGGAAGGGTTGTTGAGGGCCCGGCCACGCTCCTGACATGGACCACGCGACCTACACCGACGACTACATCGCAGGCATCCTGCGCGCCGCCCGCTCGATCGCGATGGTCGGCGCCAGCGCGAATACCAGCCGGCCGAGCTACTTCGCCATGAAGTATCTGCTCGGCAAGGGCTACCGCATCACCCCCGTGAACCCCGGCCAGGAAGGGCATGAGATCCTCGGCCAGCGCGTGTGCGCCCGGCTCGCCGACGCGCCGCCGCCGGTCGACATCGTCGACATCTTCCGCGCATCTGACGCGGCGCTCGAGATCACCCGTGAGGCGATTGCGCTGAAAGACCGGCTCGCCATCAAGGTCATCTGGATGCAGCTCGGCGTGAAGAACGCCGAGGCAGCCGTTGAGGCCGAGGCCGCCGGTCTCAAGGTCGTCATGAACCGCTGCCCGAAGATCGAGTACGGGCGGCTCTCGGGCGAGATCGGTTGGGCGGGGGTCAACACGGGGCGTATCTCGAGCGTGCGCCCGAAGCTCTCGCCCCTCGGCGTCCAGAGCCACCTGATCGACAAGTAGGTCGCGAGGATCGACGGCGCTGGCCCCGAAGGACCGCCTTTCTCCGCGGCCCGAACCAAGTGGCGCCTCGTAGTATTTCCCGCGCCCATGACCTATCGTTGATCGGGACCCTGCGATCTGCGGGCACTATCCACTGGGGAGGCATCGCGATGCGAAACGACTACCGCAGCATGTTGTTGATCATGATCACCTTGCTCCTGGCGGGTGCCGGCAGCTTTGCCGGTGGAGCAGCAGCTCAGGGCCTCGGACTGTTCAACGAATACGGCGTCTATTCCGTCACGCCGAAGAATCCCGACTACGGCCTCGGCGCGATCATGCTCGGCTACTTCGAGAGGGACGGATCCGCGCTGCGCAACAAGCAGTTGATCTGCAGGTCGAGAATCCAGATGCAGCCCGATGAGATCAAGGACTGCAGAGCGCGGCAGCTCGGCTTGTCGAACTCCAAGAACAAGGGCGCGACGATCGATATCACGTCCTCGATCAAGAGGTTGCTGGAGGCGAGCGTTGGCGGGCGCTACATCAACCGGGCGAGCCTGACGGTGTCCGATGCCTGCATCTTCGAGCTCGATCTGAGGGAGGCTCAGAAGGCGCTGGAGGAGGACGCGGACTGCCTCGCCCTGGCACGGAACGAGCGCCGGAAGCTTGCCAATGAGACCTTGTCCAAAAAGCTCGGGCGGCCAGGCGAATATCTCCTGATCTGGCAGACTACACGCGTGTTGCACGGCGATATCGTCTACACGGTCGACTTCGACCGCAGCGCTTCGCTCTCGCTGAGGACAAAGGCGGCGGAGGAGCTGAAAGACCTCGGCGGCGCGGTGAGCGGCGGCATCTCGAGCGGCCAGAAGCTCGAGCTGAAGGGAACCGGCATCTGGCTCGGGATCCTACCGAGATACTACGAGGAGTGGTACCTCGATCGCGCGGGCGGCAAGGCGATCAATGCCGCCGTGGCGAAGACGGCGAAGGCGACGCAGAGCGGGGCCCGCGCCCTCAACACGGCGGCTGTCGAGGCTGCGGGCAAGACCGTCGACGCCAAGATCGAGTCGGCGCTGGCGAGCAAGAAGAAGTAGCCGCGCCGCTGCCGAGGACCAATCATTCGGCACGTGTCGATCCGGGTGAGGGGGCAGACCCGCCGGGTCCGACCCCCATGTCTCCCGGATGGCCGACCGCATCGGGCCTGGGCGGGTCCTGAAATGCTGGCATCGGTTGACCCGCCCCGGCGATTGTGGTGCAGTTTGCTTAGTCGCGAGCGAGACAATCGCTTCGACTGGTCACGTCAATGAAAGCTGGTCTCAAGAAATGAAGACCAGCAACAAGGGAGGACTGACCATGGCGATCTCCGACGTATTCAATCGTCTTATGAGCGGCACCGTCCTGGGCCGCGCTGCATGTCTATCCGCAGTCGCCTTGGCGGCTCTGCCTGCGGCAGCCGCCGATTTCTATCAGGGCAAGACCATCACCATCATCGTCGGCACGGCGCCCGGCGGAGGCTATGACACCTATGCGCGCACGATTGCGCGGCATTGGGCCAAGCACATCCCCGGCAAGCCCGACTTCGTCGTCCAGAACATGCCAGGCGCCGGCAGCGCGAACGCGACCGAGCACGTCTACAAGATTGCGCCCAAGGACGGCACGACCCTGGGAGCGGTGTTCCCTGGTGCGATCGTCGGTCCGCTGCTCGACGCCAAAGTAGCGGGCCGTTACGACCCGACCAAGATCGCCTACATCGGCAGCGCGGATAACTCCACGCGCCTGTGCGCCACGTTCAAGACCTCGAAGATCGCCACCATCGATGACGCGAGGAAGACGGAGGCGACGCTCGGCGCTACTCAAGCGGGAGGCTCGACCCGCGACTATGCCTACATGATGAATGCGCTGGCCGGCACCAAGTTCAAGGTCGTCACCGGCTACCAGGGTTCCGCCGATGTCGCGCTGGCGATCGAGCGCGGCGAGGTGGACGGATTGTGCGGGTACGACTGGACCAGCATGAAGGCCACCCAGGCCGACTGGCTCAAGGAGAAGAAGGTCAATCTACTGGTTCATTTTGCGATGCAGCCGGATCCGGAGCTCGACAAGATGGGCGTGCCGCTCGTCTGGAAGTTCGTCGAGGGCGAGAACAAGGAGGTCGCCGAGCTGATCGTCGCGCAGCAGGTGTTCGGCAGGCCTTACATCGCGCCTCCGGAGATCCCGGCGGAGCGGCTCGACATCCTGCGGAAGTCGTTCACGGCCACCATGAACGACAAGGACTTTCTGGCCGACGCGGAGAAGGTGAAGCTGGCGGTCGAGCCGGTCGGCGGAGACGCCGTGCAGAAGCTGGTGCAGAAGCTCTACGCCGCCAAACCCGCGGTCGTCGAGCGCGCCAAGCAGGCGGTCGTGCCACCGAAGTAACGCGTCGATCGCCTCGAAGCCCATCTGGTTGCGCGTCAGATCGCGACCGGCGTTCCGCGTTGCGGAACTCTCCAATTTTGGAAGCTCTTGCCGCTCCCGTGATCGCCCGTTATCGTTTCACGACGGCAGCAGAAGAAGAACACACTGCCACGTCGCGCCCTGGGCAAGAAGGCGGATGCCGACCTTCTCAGGGCGCGCGACGGAGGAGACTGCCCCGTCTGGCCGGTTTCAGACAGTGCAGCGACGTGAAAGTTCTTGATACGGACGTTGCCGCCGGCAGCTAGGGAGCCGCGGATGGGCTTGGGCTGGACGCCCAGTGATGTGCCAACGATCGCACCAGAGCCGCCAGGCGTGATTCCGCCGGCCGAAATCTGTTCCATCCGGCCGGAGCCGCGATGAAAGCGATCGCGACGGCCAGCGTCAGCCGAAGGCCGCTAGACTTTTCAGCGTTCGTGACGTGGTTCCGAGATCATTGGATCAGCTTGGCTGCGGCCGTTGTGCTGGCCTGGATCGTCATCGTTCCGCTCGCCTACCTCATCGTTTTCAGTTTTCGTTCGGGCACAGCAGCAGCCCCAGGCGACTGGACGCTCGCCAACTATGCGTTCGTCTATACCAGCGCCCTGACCTACGAGGCGCTTGGCAACACCCTGATCTACACGACCTTCGTGGCCACGCTCAGCATGGCGATTGCCGGCGGCTTGGCGT